>DATGSL010000048.1:0-5733 GCA_035302665.1 Opitutales bacterium
GCCGTCAAGCCTTTGCCCAGAGAAGATACCACGCCGCCAGTCAGGAAAATATATTTCATATATACGTAATCAGAGATTCGAACCTAAATGACAAAGAAAACAGAAACTGCCGCGATCGGGCAAGCTCCGGAAAATCGAAAATGCGTAAACGATTCCAAAAAAACGATAAACAAGATTGAAATGCCGAAGATCGAACCAACACTTCTCCCTCCAGATCCCGGGATTGCCACCGGGAAAATTCAGACGCATACTTCGTTTTTATGAGCAAAAGCCCGACCGGACTTACCTTGCCGACTTACTCTGCGCCGGCGGATCGGCCGTTCCAAATCCTGATCATCGGAGCCCATCCCGACGATGGCGAAGTGAAAGCAGGCGGTTCTGTCGCACTTTGGGCAAAAAAGGGACACCACGTCAAAATCGTCTCGCTAACCGATGGCCGGTGCGGACATCACGAAATGTCACCGGACCGACTGGTCGAGCGAAGACGCCTTGAAGCCCGCCAAAGCGCGAAAATTCTCGGCGTGCAGGAAGAGATTTTAAATAATCCCGACGCGGCTCTCACTTCAGGAATCGAGCAGCGAAAGGAAGTCGTCCGACTGATCCGCGAATGGCGGGCCGATCTCGTTTTGACTCATCGACCGAACGACTACCATGCCGACCATCGCTACGGATCGCTTCTTGTGCAGGATGCGTCCTATTTGGTGACGGTGCCCCACTTTCTTCCGGAAGTGCCGCCGTTGCGCCAGCTTCCCGTTTTTGCATTTCTGCAGGACAACTTTCAACAACCGATTCCTTTTCAGCCGGAGATCGCGGTCGATATCGATTCTGTGGCTGAAAAAAAACTCGACTCCCTGTTGGCGATGCCGTCGCAATTTCTGGAATGGCTGCCGTGGAACTTCGATTTTCTCGAAAAAGTTCCGGAAGATCCCGAAGGACAACGGCAATTCGTTCGTGAGGTCTTTCTTTCGCGTGATGAAAAAGTTGCGAAAAAACACCGAGACCTCTTGATCGAGATCTACGGCAAACAAGGCGAATCGATCCGCTACGCTGAAGCTTTTCAACTCTGCGAATACGGCAGCCGACCCTCCCAAAAGGAATTGCGAAAACTCTTCCCGACCGGAAACTAAGAAAAAGCCTCTTTCAAAAGTTCTTAACGAACCGAAATGATGGAGCCAGCCGGGGCAGGCGACGGTCTCTCGCGCACATTTCCGTCCTGATCATCTCTTCCGAGATAAAGCCCAACGAGTGCCACCGCAAAACAGAAAATCAAAACGATCGTGATAGCTGTGTCATTTTCTTTCATAAATTCCTCCCGATTTGATTGAACCTGTCCTCTCCCAAAATCTGAAAGCACTACTTGCGTTTTCTCCCCCGTTGGACGCGCCGATGGCCGGGGCTGTTCAAAAAATTCGCCAACTTAAAAATCCGCCCGAGAGAAACACCCGCTTCTCCCGCAATCCGATTTTGAAATTTTTCCTGATTTGGAGTCTATCTTCGTTGGATGGGTGAAACCCTCCTTCGCCCGGAAGGTTACACGAACTTCGTAAAGGAGCGGCCGATCCATGCGCGACAGTTGACCGACCCGCATTGTTCAATAAAACTTCTCCCTTATGTCACTCACTGAGAAGAACCCGATTCAGTCAGGCGCGGAAACCGTCCGTTCACTTAAGGGACAAGTCCTTGTGACGCGCCGCGTCCAGTTTTGCGCAGCTCATCGCCTGAACAATCCGGACAAATCCGACTCCTGGAACATCGACCAATACGGCATCTGCAACCACCAACATTGGCACGGCCACAACTATATTCTCGAAGTAACGGTTGCCGGAGAACCCGATCCGGAGACCGGATATACGCTCGATCTCGGCGACTTAAAGAAGATCATCCACGAAGAGATCGTCGATAAATGTGATCACAGAAACTTCAATTGCGACGTCGATTTCATGAAAGGGATCATTCCAACGACGGAAAATCTCGTGATCGCCTTTTGGAATCAACTTGAGCCACGGATCAAACGAGGCAAGCTTTACTCGGTGCGTCTTCAGGAGACGGAGAACAATTCCGCCGAATATCGTGGCGGTGCAGGTTTCTAAACCATAAATCGACGCAGACGCATTCGCATAGATAATGAATTCAACGACAAAAAAGACGTATCTCCACGACCGACCCGACGAAACAGCTTCCGGTCTGGAACGAAATTACGACCCGGCCTTTGTAGTCACTCCCGCCTATCGCGAGAGCCTCCCCGATATGCAAAACGCCGACATCTCGACCGTCAGAGGCTCTCATGTCGGGGTTCAGCAGGTTGGAATTTCCAATTTCCGACTTCCCTTAAAGTTCTCCGTTCCCTCCGGCGAACCGATCACGCTCGAAACATCCGTCACAGGAACGGTTTCCCTCGAAGCCAACAAAAAGGGGATCAACATGTCCCGCATCATGCGGACCTTCTACGAGTATAAGGACGAGGAATTTTCCCTCTCCCTGCTCGCCGATATCCTCAAGTTTTACAAAAAGGCGCTCGATAGTTTCGAAGCGCGAATCAGGCTCCGGTTCTCCTATCCGATGCTCCAGAAAAGTCTTCGGAGCGGACTCGAGGGTTATCAATATTACGACTGTTCTTACGAGGCCCGGATCGATCGGGAAAACCGCCTCCGGACATTTATCCACTTCGACTTTGTCTATTCCTCCGCCTGTCCCTGCTCCGCAGAGCTGGCGGAACACGCGCGGGATGTCAGAAACGTTTTCGCGATTTCCCACTCGCAGCGCAGCAAGGCGCGGGTCGTAGCGGAGATCGAGCCGGAAGCCGACTTATCGATTGAAGACCTTCACGAACATTGCCTCCGGGCCCTCCACACCGAAACCCAGGTAATGGTCAAACGCGAAGACGAACAGGCTTTTGCCGAGATGAACGGAGCTTCCATGAAGTTTGTCGAGGACGCCGCCCGCATGGTTTTTGAACAGCTCGACAGCGATCCCCGCATCCGCGATTTCGAAGTCGCCTGTTCCCATCTCGAATCGCTCCATTCTCACGACGCCATCTCGGTCGTGGCCAAGGGAGTTCCCGGCGGTTTTCAGGCAAATTTCGACGATTTCGGCAGTCTCGTCTGCTAAAAAGCCACCTGGGCGATCCGTTTTTAACTAAATGATTCTCCCGGAGTTCGCACCTCTCCTTGGCCAGCTGATCCTGCAATGAGTTCCACCCGATTCATCAGCCTTTTTTATTTGCTGATGGCTGTTGTCGGGATCGGATTGGTCGAGTGGAGAAAGGAATCCTTCGCCACGGACCCGCTGGCACTTCCCGGCGAGAATTGGTTCTTCGCTCTGTTGGTGACCGCATGGCTCGTCGCAATCGTCCATCTGCTCAGCCGCCTGGCTCACGCCAAACTCCGCAGTCTTCAACATGGTGGACGCGATCTGCAGCGAATCCTCGGCAACGTGACCACCGGACAAATCGCCGTCATCGCACTGATGAGCGGAATCGGTGAAGAGATCCTCTTTCGCGGCTGGCTTTATCACGAAACGGGACTTTGGGCATCGTCGATCATTTTCGGATTGGTCCATGTGCCGCCGAACCGAAAATGGCTTTACTGGCCGATTTTTGCAACGGCAATGGGAATCGCCTTCGGCTGGATTTACGATTGGAGCGGATCGCTTCTTTTCCCGATCCTGCTCCATGCCGGCATCAATTTCCTCAACCTGCGGACGCTTTTAAAGAAAGCTTCGCAAGGTTAATTTTGTTTGAGCAAGGATTTCAGCCTTCGGAATCGGCTGAGAAAATGCCGCCGCTCGTCTCGTAGAACTCATCGGGAAGCGGAAACTCGGCTCCGTCGGCTTTGACCCATTCTTTCGATGCGAACGGATGCTTTTCCCGCATTTTCTCCCAGTTGCGATAATTTTGCGGACCGTTCGTTTCCAGAACTCCCATTTTGAATCCGGGAATCGGTGCGAGCCGCGCGGCAACATTCTTATTCCATTCGACCATGAGCGGGTTCACCGTCAGATCAGCACAAAAACACGGAATATTCCGCTCGTGTGCAGCCTTTGCCGCCCGAAGAGCCATGCTCATTGTTTTCGCAATCGGTTTTAATGCAACCGCTCCGTAACCCTGGTCGATTCGAGCAATGGCATCTTCTTCCGTATGCGCACTTTCATCGGCCACCAGCCGGACAGGAATATCCGAAACATCTTCCGAGAAATCTTCCGGGAAAGGCTCCTCCAAAAGATGAACCTGCTCGAGCGCGCCGATCTTATCGAGATGATCAACCAGTCGCAGAAGCGTTTCCTTCTTTTGATAACGGCCGTTCGCATCGAGATAATACGGGATTTTCCCGTCGGCCATTTGCGGACAAGGAACATCTTTCAATCGCTCATGAATCTCGCTCATCCGTTCCTTATCCCAAGCGAGCATTTTCTCCTGATCGCCATCGCCTTCGGGATCAGCGCCGATCTTGATCTTCAGGAAAAAGTTACCCTGCGCGATCAATGCGTCAATGTCCTCCAACGTTGTGGTGTAGGAAACCAGCGGAATTTTCGTCACCGCCTCTTGACGATGGCTGAGCGCCGGACGGAATTCCTCCGAAAGAAGGTCGTCGAAAACCGTTGTTCCTTTTTTCCGTGCAAATAAAATCCACGCAGCCAAATCGACCGGGACGAGCGCATTCAACGCAAAAGTCGAACGCAAATCCGGACGGCCCGTGATTTTCCGCCCATATTCCAAAACTTCCGGAAAAATGGCATCGAGCAATTCAAACGGCGTTTCAAAGCTCTGTCCGCGCGCCAACTGCAGCGCGTGATCGGTCATCGCCAACATCAATGCATTTCCGCCCGATTCGGAATGCTCAGCGAAAACAGCACCGTCGGACCACAGAACGCTTTGCACGCCCGGTCCAGTAGCCGACTCGCCCGAGGCCGTTTGAAGCTGTGCGGCAATTTGCCACAACTCGCTGAGAAACCCTCCTTTAAAACCAAAAGGATGCAGCAGAGGCTCCCGTTCGAAAGTAAGATCGGTATTTTGAATAGAAATTTTCGTCATTTCTTCGCTTGTTGATAGCCGAAAGCAGATCGAGACCGGAACCCATTCAACGACCTCGATCCTTTCCGCAACGAAACCATTTTGCAGATTCAATCGATCGGCACAACGCGCAAACGCATGAAACGGCGGCCACTTTCCGGAAATGGCTTCTGATCCCGAACGGTAACCCTTTCCGTATCGCCTTCGTCGACAACATCAACGATCTCAACTTCCTCCTCACCATTTTCCCACGTCACCAGATCCTCCGAAACTTCCACAATATAGTTCAGATCGGTCGCACTTTTGGTCCGGCTGTAACGGAGAGTCAGGCGCTCCGCGTCGATTTGCACCTCCGGCAAACCGCTGCGATCCGCAACCCACGGATCAAGACCGAGGGCGTATTTTAACAAATTCGGAATTCCATCTCCTGCCGGATTAGCAAGTTTGCCGCTGACTTCTGGATCATCCAATTCATTCTCCGAGAAAAATTCCACCTGCCAGTTCTCAAAGGGCGTCCGGTTGAAACGGAAAAAGTCGAGCACCCGGGCCATCAAATCGGAGCGGTCATTCTCCGAAGCGATTTTCTCAAAGGGAAACGCCAGATAAAACAAACGATGAGCGCCCTCATACTGGATCCCCGCAGTCCGCTCGTCGCCTTCAACCTCCACCGGAGTCGCTACCGCATAATCGACGTAAATCGTTCCGGAAACCGGCCCGTTTCCGCT
>DATGSL010000049.1:0-2374 GCA_035302665.1 Opitutales bacterium
GTTATGCGACCGACGATCAAGCGCGAGCGGAATCGAAATGGGATACGCAAGGGATCGAAGCTTCGTATCTCGCTGCTGGCCAGGCTGGTCAGGCACGCCAATGGGCGGAGGCGATTTCTCTCTTGGAGCAAACTCGCGAGGATTTAACGGCGCCGCGAAACGAGGTGACGAGCGGGGCAGTAGTCAAATGCGCTCTGGCCGGAGGTGACGAATTTTTCTTTATCTCTCCGGTCGGCGGGGGAGAAGTTTTGCAGATCGACGGAGATGAAATCACCGTTGTAACAATGCGGTCGCCGATCACTCTTCGGATTCTGGGAAAGCGCGCCGGTGAATCGTTCGTCCTCGGAAATGGAGCAAGCGGGACGATTCTTTCAGTTGAATAGCTTTTGGGCTCGTTGACGGGCCAAATTCCGTTTGTGCGGGAAACACGGGGAGTATCTCCAGTTGTGACCTGATGGAACGAAAACGTGCTGGATGTTACGGTTGAATCCACGCTTCCAGCAGGTTTCTCTACGCTCTGTTTTGAACCGGGCTGGTAGTTTCAACGTTTAAATCTTCCAGCACATGAAAAAACATATACGTTCCTTTAGTGGATTCGTCGCGTTTTTGGCGGCATCCCTTCTTCTTATCGGTTGTACAAGTACGAGCACGAGTCGCTCCAGCGGCGAGTATCTCGATGACCAAGCGGTCAATGCTCGCGTGAAAGCTGCTTTATTGGCGGACGACGATGTTAGCGGCTTCGATGTCAGCACCACCACTTATGACGGCGTCGTTCAGTTAAGTGGTTTTGTCGATACAGCGGCTCAGAGATATCGGGCCGAAAGAGTCGCGGAAGAAGTTAGTGGAGTTCAGTCGGTCGTGAACAATATCACCGTCAATCCGCGCGATACGGAATTTGGCGGACGTGAAGCTGACGAGATGGAACCTTCCTCGGAAGCTCCTGCCCGAGAGGCGCAAGAAGCTCAAAGCGAGATGGAGAGGGAAGCTCACGATCGGCGTTCCGAGCCGCAAAGACCGCGGGCCAACGACGAGGATCTTCGCGAGCCTCGACCGCTCAACTGACTCAAAAAAACGGCGGACCTTAGAGCGTATCGAGTTCGCGCAGGGAAATATTTCTAAACCAGGCTTCGCCGGAAGAGGCGCCATGGATTTGCAGACCGATTATTCCGCGCTCTGCGATTCCATCCTCTCTTTCGGTGAAGTCGACCGTTTGTAATCCGTTGATCCAGATTTGGATCCGCGGACCTTCTGCGCGAATCCGATAATGATTCCAGCCGTCGCGATTCAGGACGGTTTCCACTTTGGATGGATCCGACGCGGCCAACAGACGGTTTCTGCGCGATTCATCGTAAAGCGATCCCCAAAGATCCGGATTTCCAAGATCGGCCTGATAGCCGGAAACTTCGCGGCTGTCCGGTACGCGTTGCGATCGAAACTGGACACCAGAATTCATCTCCGAACCGACCAGTTTGAATTCGATTTCCAATTCGAAATCGCCAAATTCCTCCGTTGTGCACAAAAACTCATTTTGCGGGGCTGGATTTTCCAAATCGCCGCCAACGATGGCACCATCTTCGATTCGGAACAGATCCCGATTTCCCTCCCAGCCTTCAAGCGATTCTCCGTCGAAAAGCGAAATCGAGCCCTCTTTTCCGAGAGTTTCAGGTAACTTCACTCCGCGCAGTTTCGCCATTTCCACTGCGTAACGCCGCCCGAATTCACGCAGACTTTCCGAATCAAAATGCGTTCCGTCGTAGGTGGAGAGATTCGTTGAAAGCGCAACAGCTGTTCCGGGAACCGCTTCGGAAACAATTGCCAGAAGGGCATTGATCGGACGTGTTCCCTCGACCTGTCCGACGACTACCGGCAGATCAGGATCTCCGAGATCGTTTCGCATCCCTTCGACAAGTTTGGCGAATTTTTCGAGGTAATTGGGATCGCGCGAATTTCCTTCCCCTTGATGCCAGAGAATTCCGCGGATGGTTCCATACTTTTGCGCTGCTTTTGCGCGCTCCATCGCCTCCACATAAAGTTCTTCGCCGGGAGCCCATTCCTCGATCCGGGTTCCGCCCCGGGCATTTGAAATCAAGCCGATGAAACGATCGGGTTCCGCGTGCGACAACCATTCGGCAAAACTAAAACCGAGGCTGAGCCGCTGCATCGAAATCTGTTTCCGGACGGTTGAAAATCGATTGATCGGATTCGTCGCGACCTCCCAGGAATCGTCATTGGTAAACAGAAACACTCCGGGCAAAACCCTTTCGTCCTCCGCTTCGATCGAAGCGCGGCCAGCCATATTCGATTGTCCGATCAATAAATATAGATCGAGATCCTGCAATTCTTTGGAAAAAGCGGCGACCGGCAGGAACAATAA
>DATGSL010000050.1:0-3898 GCA_035302665.1 Opitutales bacterium
CTTCCAGCCGATAGGTGAATCCCGACTCTGGACAACGGCAGTAACCGCTCGGATCTGGATGCAAACGATGGCCATGTCGGCTCATCCAACCGCGCTGTTTTCCGGGCACACCGACGATCAGCGCATAATCGGGCACATTTCTTAAAACAACAGCACCGGCGGAAATAAACGAATAGCGGCCGAGGGTAATTCCGCAGACAATCGTTGCATTTGCGCCGATGGTCGCGCCGCGGCGGATCAGCGTTGTTTCGTAAAGTGCCCGCCGATTCACCTGCGCGCGCGGATTTGTCACATTGGTCAACACCGACGAAGGCCCGAGGAAAACATCATCCTCGATCGTCGTTCCCGTGTAGATCGCCACGTTATTTTGAACTTTGACATTATTTCCGATCGTGACGCCGGAGCCGACCATCGTGTTCTGTCCGAAAGTGCAATTGCGCCCGATCTGAGCGCCTTCGCAGATATGGGAAAAATGCCAGATCCGGGTTCCTTCGCCGATCTTGCATGGAAAATCGATCACCGATTGCGGATGTGCGTAATAAGGCAGGTTCATGAATCTTTTCTTTTGTGGGTCAATGATTTGCAGCAAAATGAATTATCCGGCAGCCGCGGCTGGAAATGACGAATCGGGCACATGATCGAGCTCGATCGGAACGCCGCCTTTTTCGAGCGATTCCTGACAAGCCTGTAAGACCAACAAAACGTCCGTACCTTCTTTTCCGCCGGTCAACGGCTGGCAACGGTGCCGGATGCAGTCGAGAAAATGGCGACATTCGTTACGAAGCGGCTCCTCATCCGCGTGTTCGACTTGAACCGTATTCCCGTTGTGCAAAACCGGAATATGATCGCGCATTTCCACGCGCTGATTGTGGACCACCAGTTTTCCCTCTTTCAAAACGTCGTTGAAAACCGCCATTTTCCGATCGCCGACGACAACGAGTTTTTGCTCTTTGAAGGGATTCAGCCAGCTTACGAAGATATGGGCGCGGAGCCCCGACCGAAAACGGAGACAGGAAAGCGTCACATCGTGCAAAGCCGGAGTCAGATAACTTCCGCCAACGCAGGTCACTTCGACCGGAAGCTCCCCGGCAATCCGAAGAATCACCGCGATATCGTGCGGCGCAAAACTCCAGAGCGCATTTTCTTCAGTCCGAACTTTTCCGAAATTGAGCCGGTTCGAATAGATGTAATCGACTTTTCCCAATTCCCCTTCATCCAGCAATTCGCGGAGTTTTAAAATCGCCGGATGATATTCGAGCAGATGCCCCACCATCAGAATCTTTCCGCGCGAAGCAGCCGCATTTCTCATCGCAACGCCTTCCCGATAGGTCAGCGCCAACGGTTTCTCGACATAAAGGTCCTTTCCTGCTCCGAGCGCACGCATCGCGAGTTGATGGTGAGTTTCGGCCGGAGTAGCGATCACGATTCCGTCGATTCCGTCACGCTGAAAAGCGGTTTCGAAATCGCGGGTCACTTCGACTCTAGGCGCGATTTCACGTGCCATCGCCCGACCGGGATCACCCGGATCGCAAACGAGCGCGAGCGCACCGAGCGCATGAAAATTCCGCACGAGGTTTTTTCCCCAATAACCACAACCGAGGACAGCCACCCGCGGTTCTTTAAAAATTTTCTCGGATCCATTCGACGGACTCATGCTTTCGTTACCTTTCCTCCCTTTACGCGTGCTTTTCCCATCGCATTCCGGGTATCGACAATGCAATCCGACCACTCGCCGAGCTCCCGATAATCGACCGCGCTATGAGCCGTACTGATCACGACGCAATCGAAGGAACGAACCGTGTCCTCATTCCAGACAATCGTTTCCGTTCCGATCCAATTGGAGTGTTCCCGCGTCGGTGGAATTTCCGGAATCCACGGATCATAATACGCCACCTCCGCACCTTGCCTTTTTAACTGATCCATCAAAACCAAAGTTGGCGATTCCCGCATATCGTCGACATCGGCCTTGTAAGCCAAACCGATCATCAAAATACGGCTTCCAGCCACCGATCGATGTTTCCGATTCAGCGCTTCCGCTACTTTTGCAACGACATACGCGCTCATCCCTTCATTAACTTCTCCGGCAAGTTCGATGAAACGCGTGTGCTTTCCAAATTCACGAGCCTTCCACGTGAGATAAAAGGGATCGACCGGAATACAATGTCCACCGAGTCCGGGACCCGGATAAAAGGGCATAAATCCGAATGGCTTTGTTTTTGCCGCCTCGATCACCTCCCAGATATCGATTCCCATCGCCTCGTAAATGACCTTTAACTCGTTGACGAGCGCGATGTTCACACTTCGAAAAACATTCTCCAATAGCTTCGTCGCTTCCGCAGCCCGGCACGATGAAACCGGCACAAGATCCGAAATCGCCCTCTTATAAAGATCGATCGCACGAGCCCGACAGGCTGGCGTAAGTCCTCCGATGACCTTCGGGATCGCGCCGACGTCGCTCTGTCGATTTCCGGGATCCTCGCGCTCCGGAGAAAAAGCCAAATGAAACCCCGAACCGGCTTCCAATCCCGAATATTTCTCCAGAACCGTGCGCAAATCCTCATCGGTCATCCCTGGATAAGAGGTCGATTCCAAAACAACCAGTTTGACCCGGTCACCAGCGCAATATCCGTTCGATCGCGTTTCTTCCAATTCTCCGCTGGCACCGTTGCTGCTCGCTTCAACCGCAGCCAAAGCTGGTGCGCGAACTTTCTGCGGTGAAAGAAAAGGGGCAATCGAGCGTGCGGTGCTCATGACGTAGGAGGTGTCCGGATTCCGCTGTTTCGTTAACGGCGTCGGCACGCAGATGATCACCGCCTCCACTTCGCTCACCCGCGAAAAATCGCTCGATACCTCGAAAAGACCATCGGAAAAGGCGGAACAGATTGCGTCGCTGCTGATGTGCCGGATGTAGCTTTTGCCCGAACGGAGCGAATCGATTTTTGCACGATCGATATCGAGACCGATTACATGAACTCCCGATCGGGAGAATTGAAGAGAAAGCGGCAAACCGACGTATCCGAGTCCGACAATGGCTATTTTCATAAATTTCTGTTTTCCTTTGTTCTAAAATTCAGCCAATCCAGCACCTTCAACCGCCGAACATTCGAAGACCGAAAGGGGAAGCTGACGCGGTTCGTAATAATGATCGTTCAATCTTTTACGGATTTCCGGAACCGCCTCTCGTCGAGCGAGAATCATCAAACAACCGCCGAGTCCGGCACCCGCGATCTGCGCGCCCGCAACGCCGTCGACCTCCTTTGCCAGATCGGCCATAAGATCGATTTCGGGCGTGTTGCACGCATAAAATCCGGGCTGATTGATCAATTGCGCCGCTTCGACACGGACCGGATCCTCGCTGGCGAGATCGGCCAAAAGCCGGTAAAGATCGGCATCGCTGCAACCGCTTTTTTGAGGTCGATAATCGCCATTTGTTGCACGCGCGACAACACGGTCGCCGTCGTGACTGATATTCATCAAGCGGCCAAATTCCTCCACTTTCCCCTGTCTGAGAACTTCGATGCAACGGTGAGCGCGGGCACATTCCGCAATTCCGAAGAGGAGAACTCCCCGCAAGTGATAGATCTCCTGCTCCCGGTGGTTGGCAAAATTCCGGTCGAGTAAATCGATATGCTTATCCCCAAGCTCGTCGTAAAGCTCCTGTTTCGTGATCTCCTCCGGAACATTTAAAAGGAGTCGATAAAGGTCGCTCGTCTTCAATCCGAGAGCTTGCGGACGAATATCGCGCAGATGTTCGATCCGATCGGCGATTTCCGGTGCCCGTTCCTTGAAAAAAACGAGACCGAGATTGTAACCGGCGATCCGCGAATTGAAGAGATCGCGTGCCGACGCACTTTTGGAGGCTTCGACATGGCTGTTGGCAATCACCACCCGGTAGCCC
>DATGSL010000051.1:0-4631 GCA_035302665.1 Opitutales bacterium
GGCTACCCGATCGTCGGACATGAAATGAGAGCGGACACCGGCTGGACGGTCCTCGATGCGCATGACGTTGTCATCCATCTTTTTGTCTCCGAAATGCGGGAGCACTACCAGCTCGATTCCCTTTGGAAAGATGGCAAGACCCTCGACCTCTCGCTCTTCGTCGAAGCACCCGCACCAGCCGGCCAACAACGGGGGCGCTGAAGAAAAGGCCGGAACGCATCTATCAGGTACCAAAACGCTTACCGATAACGGCGCTGCTGCCACTTTTTTTCTACGAGAAATTGTGGTATCTTACGCCTAATGGTTCGGCCACGGAGCTATATCGAAAGAGCTGTTTCTGACAAAAGAGTCGCAAAAGCGGTCCTTTCGCTCGACCGCAGCCTTTTCGTTCCGAAAGAACTGGCGCGCGAAGCCTCCCAGGATCGCGCCCTCCCGATCGGTAAAGGACAAACGATCTCCCAACCGAGCTTGGTCGCGATCATGACCGAGGCCATTTGTCCGCAACCCGACCACCGAGTGCTCGAGGTTGGCGCCGGCTCCGGTTTTCAGGCAGCGGTCCTTTCGCGACTCGTTAAGGAAGTTTACGCGATCGAAATCGACCCCGAACTTGCCGACGCCGCCCGAAAACGGCTCGAAAGACTTCGCTTTACGAATATCGAGATCCGCGAGGGAGATGGCCATGACGGCTGGATCGAGAAAGCGCCCTTTGATGCGATCATCGTAGCTGCCGCGGCCGATGACGTCCCCGAGCCCTTATTGAATCAACTTCGCTGCGGCGGTCGAATGGTGATCCCAATCGGAACCCCCTTTGGTCCTCAGGAATTGATTTTGATCGAAAAACATCAAGACGGGCTCCGAACGCGCTCACTGGCCCCGGTCCGTTTCGTCGCTTTCCGCCGGACGATCTGACAAATACGCGCCAAACCGAAACCAGCCCGTCCCATTTGTTTTTTCTTGTTAATCTGGGTTTGGCTAAAACCGATCGATTCGGTTTAATTTCCTCATGGCAAATTCGAACGAAAAAGTGCGCTCGATTGCGACGCGCAGAGGCGACACCGGCGAAACTGATCTTCTTTACGGAAAACGGGTTCCAAAAAGCGATCCCCAAATCGAGGCGACGGGCGCTCTGGACGAACTCAGCTCGGCTCTCGCAATGGCAAAGGCGACCGCATCCCTCGATGCAACCAAGGAACAACTGGAGCGAATTCAAGTCGATCTAATCGCGCTTTCCGGCGAAATTTCCACCCCTGCCGACGCTCTCGAACGTTACCGCGAGTCCAAATTTCCAAAAATTTCGGACGTGCATCTACAGCGCCTCGACCAGGAACTTGAAGCCGCCGAGAAAACGGTTCCAAAACTGAACGATTGGGCGTTGCCTGGCCGAACCGTTCTCGAAGCTACACTTGAAATTTCCCGGAGCCACGCACGAAAAGCGGAACGTCGGCTCGTGGCATTGAAAGAAAATCGTTTTCCTTTGCGCCCAGTGCTTCTCCAATACCTGAACCGCCTCTCCGATCTTCTCTGGCTCCTAGCCAAAAAAGCCGCGTAAACCTCAAAAGACGCCTGCAACTCAACCTTCGAAATCGGGGCGAACCGATAAGGTCTGCCCCGGCTCCAACGTCAAAACCCCGGCCTTATCCGCCTCTTCATCGTTTTTGAAGATCTGCAGCTGAACCGGCCCTTTAGCTTCCGCCGTCGTCCAACTCCATTTTCCGATCTCAACAAAGTTCATCGGAACTCCCTCCTCCCAATTCAATCCCGGCCCATCTCCTCGCAAAAAAAGCTTGTTTCCCGCACCGATAAACGCGGTGGCCACGACGGTCGCCGTTGAAAAAAGCGCTCCCTCCGCCTCTTCCTTCACACGCGGCTTGCGCCGCCGAACCGAACGGACCGGTGTTTCCTCCAAAACCATCATCCCACCATTATCGGCATCAGAATTCTCTTCAATTTGAGAAACCTCGGCCGCCGCTCCCGGAGAAATGTCCGAAATCTCCTCATCCGGAATCGATGCAGGAGACGGCGACTCTTCCTCCATTTCAACCTTCCCATCTGCTGCCGAAAGCATTTCCTCAAATTTCTCCGCGACAGTTTCCAGCCGGGAAATCAAAGAATAGGCCGCAACCACCTCCGGCTGCTCCGATTCGCCCTTCTCCCGGATCTTTTCGAACTCCCCAGCTATTTTTTGCAATGAATCTTTTTGCGCCGCCAATTCCCGAAAAACTTCCTCGATCCTCTCCCCCGATCCACCTTCCGGCATAGCGGAGATCGCCGATTCCAAACGCTCCAGAAGAGCTGCCATCGGCTCCCGCGCCTTCATTTCCACTTGAAGCAACCGCTGCTGTTGCACTTCTTCCCGCGCTGCAACCTCCAGCTGCCATTGCCACAAAAACTCGACAACAAAAGGAATCAAAATCGCAACCGCTCCAAGAAAAAGGAAAAGGACGATCAGCGCTCCGCCTCCCGGACCGAGTTCATCGCCACCAAAAACGTAAACCAAAGCCGCGCAAACAATAAGAATGACATCGGCTACCATAAACGGCCATTTCGGCACCTTAAGCTGATTTCTCGTTTCCATTCCCGGGTAGGCAGCTACAAGAAGTTTCGCCTTCAATACTCTTTCTGAACCTTCCGACCGGGCAATTCAAGCGAAACCGACCGATCCACCTCCTCAGGTGACCACTGAAAAAGGAAACGTCCCGGGTAAAACCGCTTTCCCTTCCGCTCAATTTTTCGCACAAAAACAGCCCGTTCAGAAACATCGACAGCCCGCCGACCAAAAAACGGCAAAAAAGCTCCTGTGTTCACCACCAACGTCTCATCCTGAAATCGATGCCCCGGCAAATGAGTATGCCCCATGATCACACACCGCACCTCCGGACAAACCTTCGCCGCAAAATCGGCCGCCAAAGCAGGTCCGTTTCTCCACGCACGCAAGATTTCAAGTCCGCGCCCCGGGTGCCCAAATTCTTCCAATACCGATCCAATCCAACCGAGCACCGTTCGCGGACGAAGAACTTTTTCGGAATACGATTCAACACAAACCCGACGCACCACCTCCAAACGCTCTTCGAGATTCCCCGGACATATTTTTCGAAAAAGTTTTTCATGGTTTTTGCGCCCCGCGACCACGGCGAAATCGCCTCAAAGAAAAGATCTCCATGCGTCACGAGAACCTTTCCTCCGAGAAGTTTGAGAAAATTTCGTTCCGACGCATCCGGATCATGGTTCCCATTCAGGAAAATCGCCTCGACATCCCGATCGCAACAGAATCTTCCCAATTCCTCCAACAACTCCTGCCCCCTTTCCCGCCCTTCCGATAACCGGAATTCGACCGTATCGCCGTTGAAAACGATCGTCTTCGCCCCTTCGAGCAAAGGTTCAATCTGATCGAAATTTCGAATCAACGAAGCCGGATGACCACAATGAAGATCGGAAAGAATGCGAATCATAGAAAAACGAGAGCAAAACCTAGATTTTCATTCTCCTTGAAATCCTCCCAGAAAGCGACGGAACAAAGCATTCAAATCGAATCTGCCCCCGACAATCCGTTTTCCCATCACCGCCACGCAGCCTCCTCGACCGATCAACTCTAACCTCTTTATTTTGCTACGGATTTTGCTACGGCTAAAGTCTGGAAACACGCGAAATCATCCGAACACACGCGGACGCAACGAAAAAGCGCACAAAAAAGGCCGACCCGCATTTTTATGCGGCCAATCGGCCATTTTAGTGGCGGAGAGGGAGGGATTCGAACCCCCGGTGCCTTGCGGCACACCTGATTTCGAGTCAGGCACATTCGTCCACTCTGTCACCTCTCCAAAGGGGAAAAGGGACATCTTCAAGAGGTTCGGGGAGTTAATCAATTTTAATTTTTTAAAAATCTTAAACTGCCTCTACAAACCGACCGTTTGGGCCTTTCGCAGCTGACACGCTTGCGGCCTTTCACGCTACAACCTCATTCTTTCGCGAGAATTTCATTGGCGCGACTCAATGCCAGATCGATATTCGGACAGATATTTTCCTCGCCGATCCGATCGGCCACTCCGGAGATCCGAAGCGTCTCGAGCGGCTTCTTCGGCAATCCGCTGAGAATCAAATGCTCGCCACGCGAAAGAATATTCTTGTGGAGTCCTTCCAGCATCGTGATCCCGCTCGCGTCGAGCGCCGGGACTTTCCGCATCCGCAAAATGTAGATCTTCGGATGTTGACGAGTTCCTTTAAGCGCCGTTTCAAGAGTGTCAATTGTTCCAAAAAACATCGGCCCGAAGACTCGGAAAATAAGAACTTCCTTTGGAATTTCCCGACCGATGATCGAGTGTTGCTGCCCTTCCGTTTCGGTTTCCTGATCGACAGCTGTCACTTCGCTGCTTTCGGTAATCCGTTTAATAAAGAGGATGGCAGCGAGAATCATTCCGGCCTCAATCGCAAAGACGATGTCAAAAAGAACCGTCAACGAAAAAACTAGCAGGAATACGATCGCATCACCGCGCGGCCATGTCGCCAAACGGCGAAAATGATGCCACTCTCCCATATTGAAAGCGACGACCATCAAAACTGCGCTCAAGCTCGCCAATGGCACATATTTCACCAGCGGAGCGGCGACCAGAACAATGATCAGAAGCGTGATCGCA
>DATGSL010000052.1:0-6739 GCA_035302665.1 Opitutales bacterium
CCGGGCGGAGTTTATCATCTCCTTGTAGAAGTAACCGGCGGAAGTGGCGTTCAGGAATCGGATATGGAAAATAATATCTGGATCTCGCCGTTTGCTGATATCCGGATCGAGCCCCGTCCGAATCTTCGGATTCTGAATATCGTTTATACAGGTACTGCGCCGACCGTTGGCGAAGAGCTGTCATTTGATGTGACGGTTATGAACAGCGGGCTTGCGGATGTTCCCGTTGGCCAGGCATTTGAGATTCATTTGCATCTTTTGGAGGAAATGGAATTTGGCGGTGGAGGGGAGCTTTTCCTGACTGCCTATTCGGAAACGCTCGGGATCGCTTCAGGAGAAACGGTTACCTACAGGTTGACGGCACCTGTACCGGGTGGTGTTTTTCCCGGGATAACTTATTCGGTCGGAGGGGTTGTCGATGCAACCGATGCAATTTTGGAATCGGATGAAACCGACAACGATTTATTCATTGAGCTGCCCCATCTGAGTTTCAGTCAGATTTCGCTTGAAGAAGCACTGGCGATTGCGGGTGCGGCGGCGACAATCACGACCGGTGGACCGGGATATCTTCCTTGGTTCGGGCAGGAAGCGGAGAGTTTTGACAATGTTTCCGCGGCTCAAAGTGCACGGGCGGAAGATGGTCGAAGTTCGGCATTTGAGGTGGAAGTTGATTTGGCGGAGCCGGGCCGTGTCTCGTTTTACTGGAAAGTTTCGTCCGAGCGGGTTGAAACTCCTGGAGGTATTAAGGAAGATTTTCTGGCTTTCTCGCTTAACGGCGCAGAGCAGGCTCGAATCTCCGGCGAAGTCGATTGGACTCGCAGGGTTTTCAATCTTCCGGCCGGTCCGTCGGTATTGCGTTGGGAATATGTCAAAGACGAATCCGACTCGTCCGGAGCGGATGCTGGATGGGTCGATGCGATCCGCTTTGGCCCGGCTGTCAGCGAGGTTTCCCTTGAGGAAGCGCTTGATGATGAAGATAATTCGTTGAATTATGTTTGGGTGGACAGTCCTTGGAGGACCGGTTTTGACCATCCTTGGTTTGGTCAGGAAGATCGTGTTCTCGCGGATGGTTCCAGTTCCTCGTCCGATGGAATCGACGCTGCGCAAAGTGCTCCGATCGCTGTCGGGGAAACGAGCTGGCTGGAAAGAGTTTTTCCTGATGGACCGGCAATCATTCGTTTTCAGTGGAAAATTTCGGCCGAGCCGACGGATACCTTGGTTTTTTCGATCAGCGGAAAAGAACAGGCGCGGATTTCCGGCTCGGAAGATTGGTCGGAAGTAGAGTTTTTGATTCCGGCAGGTCCGCAGTTGCTCCGTTGGGAGTTTGTGAAAGAGGCTGTTTCGCAAACGGCGGAAGATGCGGCGTTTCTTGATTTGGTTTCGGTTCAGGATATGACCGCGCCCGATCTGGTGATTTCGAGTGTGGAGTTTACTTCGGATAGCTACGTTATTGAACGCGATGGTTTGCCTCTTGAGGTGACGGTTC
Source organism: Opitutales bacterium (assembly GCA_035302665.1). Lineage (GTDB taxonomy): Bacteria > Verrucomicrobiota > Verrucomicrobiia > Opitutales > T3Sed10-336 > DATGSL01. The sequence goes on from DATGSL010000052.1 coordinate 1,487, forward strand.
GCAATCAGGGTGTCGATCTCCAAGGGGTTCTGTGGGATGGTGCTGACCTTGCAGTCCATTTGTCGAGAGACCGGACTTGGGGAAATGAGGACGACATCATTTTGGGGCATTTTGCCGAAGTTGAAACCTTCGAGAGCACCGGGCGTGTTGTTTTCAGTGGCAATCTCTCGATTCCGCTCAATGTTCCCGAAGGCGATTACTACCTAGCTATTCTCGCCGATCCATTTGACAAAGTGGACGAATGGAATCGTGAAAACAACTTCTACTGGAGCGCAGGCCGGGATATCACGATCCGTCGTCTGCCCGATTTTGAATTCTCCTCTTGGGATTACGAACAGCGCCTGATTTACTATCCGGAGTCGATATTGAAATTCGATTTCAAGGTGCAAAATCTCGGACTTGGCGATGTGCCGGGTGGAATTGATACGACGCACCGGATTGAACTTCTCGCACGTGAAATTCCAGACGAGGATAGTCTCCCGATGTCGTGGCTCGATGCACCGGTTGTTGCGGTACTCGCTTCCGTTGTTGATGACGCGTTTCTACCGGGCGTTTCGCCGCACTGGCCTAAAGGACATCCGGGGCTGGAGTATGAGGCCTTTCTGGATCTTCCCACTGAGCGCGAATTGCGGGAGTTTTTCGACGTTCGAAACGACGAATTCCTTTTTGATGTGCTTCAAGATTGGGAGTTCAGTCTTGCCGTAACGCTCAACTCCACGGAAGTCATCGAGGAGACGAGCGGGACCACGTCCATTTACGGTATCGGTGTCTTCTCGATTTACGGAAATGATTTTCCGGCGGGAATGGTTGAAACAATCCACGATTGGGCTGCACGTTACGATGTGGAACTCGGCGAAGCCGATTCGGCGACGTTTGAGAATCAACTCGCGCAGTACGCGTTCAACCGTTTCGACGTGGGGGCGGGACAACGGTCTCCGCAATATCGCGTAGAAACTGTTGAAAATGATGAGGGCGAGAAAACTGAGTATATTTATCTCACCTTCGAGTTCGTTAAGAGCGCGACCGATCTTGTTTACGAAGTTCAGACTTCCGCCGATCTTGCCGTTTGGGACCTGGCCCTTTACATACAACCTCCGTATGTCAGCAGAAATGGTCCCGGAAGCCTGTCCGGAGTTGGGGGCTTGCTAGATGAGCCATTTGTCGTGGCTGTGGCCGACAACGGCTACACAGCTTCGGTGACCGTTCGTTTTGAATTAACGGGCGATCGGACTTTCGTCCGTGTAAAAGCGAGCCATTGAAAAATATGGCTGGCACCTATTGATCGGTGACGCGGCCACTTTGCTCGTGGACGAGCGGAAATGCTCGTCCCGAGCGCGGTCGCGTTTTACTGGAATTTCGGCGGGCGGGGCGATCCCCTTCCCGCCCTCTTTTTATATCGGATTGCAGATCCAGGAGCATTGGAAACGCTCCATCCGTCCGTCTCTATTCTAGCGTCGTTCCCCTTTTCTTTCGGGGAGTTGAGTTACGATTTGAGCGAAGCCATATCGATGACGAATCGGTATTTCACATCGCTTTTGAGCATCCGTTCGTAAGCTTCGTTGATTTGGTCCATACGGATCATTTCGATGTCGGAGGTGATTCCGTGTTCGCCGCAGAAATCGAGCATCTCTTGCGTTTCGGGAATGCCGCCGATCATCGAACCGGCCAGACTTTTGCGTCCACCGATCAGGCTGAAAGCCGCGACCGGGAGCGGTTTCTCCGGCGCACCGACGAGAGTAAGGTGCCCGTCGGTTTTGAGTTGGTTGAGGTAGGCGTTGATGTCGTGCTCGGCGGAAACGCAATCGAGAATGAAGTCGAAGGTGCCGATGTGAGCGTTCATTTCGTCGGGATTTGTTGAAACGACGATCTCGTGTGCGCCCAAGCGGATCGCATCCTCTTTTTTCGAGGGAGATGTGGTAAAAACGACAACGTGGGCTCCGAAGGCCCGTGCGAATTTTACGCCCATATGTCCGAGACCGCCGAGTCCGACGATCCCGACTTTCTGGCCCGGGCCGACCTTCCAATGACGGAGCGGGGAATAGGTCGTGATGCCGGCGCAGAGCAAGGGCGCGACTCCGGCGAGATCGAGATTTTCGGGAATGCGCAATGCGAAGTGTTCATTGACCACGATATCTTCGGAATATCCGCCAAAGGTGGGGCCGCCGATAAACGGTTCGGTTCCGCCGTAGGTGAGAATCATGCTCGGGGAGAATTGCTCGTTGCCGGCTTTGCAATGAGGGCAATCCAAATCGGCTCCGACCATGCAGCCGACTCCGGCGAGATCACCGACTTTGAACTTCGTGATTTTGTCGCCGACTTTTTTGATTCGGCCGACAATTTCATGTCCTGGCACCGCCGGATATTCGGTGTTGTGCCATTCGTTTCGGGCGAAGTGGACATCGGAATGGCAGACGCCGCAGTAAAGGATCTCGATTTGAACATCGAAATCGGTCACCTCGCGCCGCGAAATCGTGTCGGGCGCTAAGGGTGACGTCGGGCTGTTCGTGGAATAAGCTTGGATCGAATAAGTTTTGAGGTCGGACATAAGTTTTAAAGGAAAGGTTTCTGAGAAGTGACTGTTTGTTCGATTCTCACAGTTTTCCGGACTCGGGGCAATCTTCCTCGGCAAATTTGGAGGCTTTTCGGACTATTCGAAAAACGTCTCGATTTTGATCCGGTTGTGCGATGAGGTTTGCGGAATACGGTATCTTAGGTGAACTTTTGGTAACATTTTTTCAACATCTCTGAAAACATCGCCATCGGTGGTTGTCATGGGATTAAGGGCGGCGTTAGCTTGCGGCTTTCAATCAATATCGGAGATTCGGAACATCATGAAACAAATCTTACAATGGTCGGTCGCCGCTGTTTTGTTGAGCAGTCCGCTCGCTTTCGCGCAATCAAAAGTCGATCCGGATTTGCCGGAATATACACCGGTTCCCGGGATTTCCGGCACGTTGAATTCGGTCGGATCGGATACGTTGAATAACCTGATGTTGATGTGGGGCGAAGGCTTTCGGGCGATTTATCCGAGCGTAAATATTCAGATTCAAGGGGCTGGTTCCTCGACGGCACCGGCGGCATTGATCGATGGTACCGCTCAGATCGGGCCGATGAGTCGGGAAATGACCGGCGCGGAGATCGATCGTTTTGAAGCGCGCTATGGTCATAAACCGACGGAAATCCGGGTCGGCATCGATGCGTTGGCGGTTTTTGTGAATCGGGAAAATCGGATCGAAGGACTGACGCTTCCACAGGTCGATGCGATTTTTTCAACAACCCGGCGGTTGGGTTTTTCGGAGCCGATCGTGACGTGGGGGCAGGCTGGTTTGAGCGGAGATTGGCGGAATCGGCCGATTTCGCTTTACGGTCGGAACAGTGTCAGCGGCACTTATGGTTTTTTTAAAAGTGTCGCTCTGGGCGGCGGTGATTTTGATGGCGACCGTTATCAGGAGCAGCCTGGATCTTCGACTGTCGTGCAATCGGTGACAGCGGATCGGTTTGGGATCGGTTATTCGGGAATCGGTTATGCGACTTCGGGCGTTCGGGCAATTCCGCTCGCGCATCGGGAAGGGGATCCGCTGGTGGAGCCGACGGCTGAGAATTGCATTTCGGGCGATTATCCGCTGGCCCGTTTTCTTTTGATTTATGTGAACAAGGATCCGCGTCAGCCGCTGGATCGGCTTACTTTCGAATTTATTCGTTACATCAATTCCCGTCAGGGTCAGGAAGCTGTTGTGCGCGATGGGTTTTTCCCGCTTCCTGCCTCGGTGGCTGAGGAAACGATGGATCAATTGAAATAAAGACGGTGACGCGGCGGCTTTTTCTCGAGGCCGCCGCGTCTTTCCTTTTACGGCTTCGTCACAATCCTGAAACGGAACCGTAACAATCCGCGCGTATTGTGACGCGTTTTATTATGCGGTCACTTCTATCACCGTCAGGCGGGCAGGGGAAGGAGTCTTCGGGAAAACCGAATGGCAAAAGGCCTCTGATGCCGGAGCGTTTCCAGGTCTCCCGGCCGACCCTTTGGTTCGACCGGTTTATGAACCAGTTCATCAAGATCGGCGGGCTTTCGGTGATCGCGGCCGTTTTCGCGATCTTTATTTTTATTTTTATCCAGATCGTTCCGCTTTTTCGAGGTGCGGAAGTGACGCCGGAACGAACGATCCCGTTAGGCGATATCGAGATCGTCGAAATGGGCAGCGATGAATGGGGGGAACTTCCGTTTTTCGTGACGGCGGAGGGAGAGGTGCATCTTTTGGATGTGGTCGATGGTGCGGATAATCGCGGTTGGATCGCCTTGCCGAGCGGATTTCCGGAGGGGCTTGGGTTTTCCGATATTCATTACAACGCATCTTCGGGAGATATTTTGTTTGGAACGACCGATGGACGTTTTTCGGCGGTTCGATTGGCCTATAGCGCGCGTTTTCCTGAGCGTGGCGGGCGGGAGATTGTAGCAGAACTGGAAGCCGGCCCGTTGCTGAATATCGGGCGAGAAGGGTATCCGTTGACGCATATTGCTTATGGCGACGGAGGGATGCGGAAGTTGGCCGGAGCGATTCAGATGGTCGATGGTCGGCCGGAACTGCACGTGGTGACGCTTGCTCAGCGCCGGACGTTGATGGGAGCGGGGCCGCTTCAAGTCGATCGGCAGTTTGATTTGACCGAGCATCTTTCGGGAACTCCGAGTCGGGTATTGATCGGAAGGGAGGCTGATTCCGTGGTTGTTGGCACGGCTGATGGAGAGGTTCATTACATCTTTTTGCAGGGTGGAGAATTTTCACTGAGGCAGCGATTCCGGCCTTTTGCGGGATTTGAGGATGAGACGATTGCGCGGATGGATTTTGTGCTCGGCGATATGTCGATCGTCTTTTCGAACGAATCGGGGGAGAGTCGGGTTTTCAGCTTGTTCCCTGATCCGGAGACGGGCGAGCGCGTTTGGGGCGAAACGAAGAAATTTCCGACAATGCAGGATGCGCCTGAATATTTTTCAGCTGCAAGTCGGAATAAGGCTTTTCTCACCGGCGCGGGCCATTTTGCGACGTTGCGTTATATGACGACCGAGAATGTTCGCTGGTCGGCTGAGCTTCCATTTGAGGTGGAACGCGGAATTTTAGCGCCGCGTTACAACGAGATCCTGTTTTTGGATACGGAAAACAACCTGCACTTTTACGATTTGCACGATCCGCATCCACAGGCCGGGTGGAAAACGTATTTTGGTAAAATTCATTACGAAGGCCGTTCGGCGCCCGAGTA
>DATGSL010000053.1:0-4486 GCA_035302665.1 Opitutales bacterium
TTGGTCCACGCATTCATTTGCGCTCGGGTGCCGCCGGTTTCCAATAGCCGCCGTTCGCCAAAGGCGACGCGATCAGGCGCGAAAACGACAAAACCTTCGCGCACCAAAGCGAGCGCATTGTACCGACTTCCCCAGCGCAAGCTTTCTTCCGGATTGTGTGGCTGAAGAGTGATTTCCTTGCCGAGTTCCGTCGTTCCGTGGAGAACAAGAACGAGCGGAAGTTTTTGCCCTTCCTGCGGAAGTGGTTTCGGAAGAAGCAAATAGCCGGGCGCAGTTTCGTTTTCGGAAACGGTGAAATTGACCCGCCAACGTTGGTGATCTTCCTCCTCGATTATTTCGACCACTTCGTAACCTGGCTCGGGAACGACGAGCGACGATGGAAAAAAACTGGCGGCAATCGCTTCATCGATTTCTTCCTGCGAAACAGAAAGCGCCCCTTTTACCGCGATCTCGTCTTGTTTCGAAATGGAACTTTGAGCCGCACCGATAAACGGCAGCAAGCAGATGGCGAGCGAAAATATCGAGACGCGAAAAAAGTTAAAACGGGAGAAATTCATGCCAACCAGTCAGAAGAAAGAAGAGGAAAATGACAACAATCGGTTTTCCTCCATCTCTGTTTTTGTTTAAAACCGAGCGAAGTTCTTTTTGACGTATCCTTCCAATCGAAAGAGAGTTAAGAGATGAAACGAAAACTTCGCATGGGAATGGTCGGAGGCGGCCAAGGAGCATTTATCGGAGCTGTTCACCGGACCGCTGCGGCCATGGATGGGAAAATTGAACTTGTCGCGGGCGCTTTTTCATCCGATGCGGAACGTTCAAAAACTTCCGGAGCTGAACTTTTTCTCGATCCGGCGCGGGTCTATCCCGATTTCCAAACAATGGCCGAAAAGGAGGCAGAACTTTCTCCCGATCAGCGAATTGATTTTGTCAGTATCGTTACGCCCAATCACACTCATTTTAAGATCGCCTGCACCTTTCTAAATGCCGGTTTCAACGTGATTTGCGACAAACCGATGACCCTTTCGCTCGACGAAGCGCGTGAATTGCGGGAACTCGTCCAAAAAACAGGAAAGGTTTTCGCCCTCACGCATAACTACACCGGTTATCCGATGGTGAAACAAGCGCGGGCAATGGTTGCAGATGGCCAACTCGGAGAGCTTCTGAAAGTTGTTGTCGAATATCCGCAAGGTTGGCTTCTTGAAACCATCGAGAAAAGCGGTCAAAAACAGGCATCTTGGCGCACCGACCCTTCCCGCGCGGGCATTTCCGGAGCGATCGGCGACATCGGCACTCATGCGGAAAACCTCGTCCGATATATCACCGGTCTCGAAATCGATTCGATCTGCGCGGAATTCACGGCATTTGGTGAAGGACGAGAGCTCGAGGATGACGCCAACCTGCTGATCCGATATCGGGGCGGCGCGAAGGGAGTTTTTTACGCTTCGCAAATTTCCGCCGGCGAGGAGAACGATCTCAATATCCGCGTTTACGGCACAAAAGCCTCCTTGGAATGGCATCAAGAAGATCCGAATGAGCTGATCCTAAAGTTCAACGACAAGCCGCGTCAGATTCTCACGCGCGGAAATGAATATCTTTCAAAAGAGTCGCTCGCGGCTACCCGCCTTCCTTCAGGACACCCCGAATCTTTTCTCGAAGCTTTTGCCAATGTCTATCTCGAAGCCGCGAAGGCGATCGCTGACGAAGTTTCAGGAAGAGAAATCCGGTCGGCTGACTTTCCGACAGTTGAAGATGGTTTGATCGGCATGGCTTTTATTGAAACCGCCGTCAAATCAGCCAACTCGACCGAAAAATGGACAAAAATGCCAACGTGATCGCGGTCGGAGGACGATCGGCGCCCCTCTCCACGTTCTAACGGACGCAGCTACGTCAGTTTTCTCGGATCGGTTTCCGTCCGGACGTCGATTTCGCCGTCGGCAAATTCAACAGTGAGAAGATCGTCTTTCTCAAGCCCGTCCGCGCGGGTGACGACTTGCCCGGCGTTTTCCTTTACCAACGCATAACCGCGATTCAGAACCGCCCGCGGATTCAACGTCCGGAGTCGGCGTTCGATCTGTTCGATCTGCTCGTTTCGCAACTTGAGATTCTGAGCGGTTGCTTGTTCGAAGCGCCTTTTCCAAAACTCCAGTTCTTGTCCAAATAAACGGATCTTCGTTGCCGGAGATTGCGCTTGCAGACGCTCCCGAACATCCGAAAGAGCGATTTGTTTCGCCTGCAATCCTTCTCGAAGGCGCGAGTTCATCCGGTTGGTGAGATCATCGAGCGTCAAACTGGCATTTTCCAGCCGACGCTGCGGAGAAACAAGAACAAGATGTCTCTCAAGGGCTTCCAAGTGCCGGGTCCATTCAGCAAGCGTCCGGCGCGCGGTCAAATGCAGATCTTCTCCGACAAGCTCCAACCGTTCGGTTAATTTTAAAAAAGCACTGCTGATCAATTCCGCTGCAGCCGACGGAGTCTCGGCGCGAACATCCGCCGCAAAATCGGTCAAAACGAAATCAATCTCATGGCCGACTGCCGAAATAATCGGAATTGAACAATCTGCAACTGCGCGAACGAGCGGCTCTTCGTTGAACGCCCAGAGATCCTCCAAACTTCCGCCGCCACGACCGATCACCAAGAGATCGAAAATTCCAAGCCGCTCAGCCGCCTTCAACATTTCGATCATTTCGCCGGCAGCCTTCCGACCCTGAACCCGACTTCCGAGGACGACCACCCTTCCCCGCCAATTGCGTCGATGAAGAATCCGCAAAAAATCCTGAAGAGCTGCTCCCGTCGGCGAAGTGATATAGCCGATCGTTTCCGGAAGAGCAGGCAGCGAGCGTTTCCGGTCCGAGTCAAATAAACCTTCCGCCGCGAGCTTCCGTTTCAGTTTTTCAAATTCCAGCTGAAGCCGCCCCGCCCCATCATCGGTGAGCACACGAACGATCAGCTGGTAAGTTCCGCGCGGCTCGTAAACACTGATTTCGCCATACGCCAGCACTTGCATGCCATCGCGCAGATCGACATTCTGCCGAAGAGCGTCTCCCCGAAAAAGGACCGCACTCAGCTGACTGCTCGTATCTTTAAGCGAAAAATAAGAATGGCCACTGCTCTGCTTTCGGAGATTGGAGATTTCCCCACGAACCCAAACGTTCCGAATCTGCGATTCGAGCAGGTGACGAATCCGGCGATTCAGTTGGCTGACCGATTCAACCCGTTCATCCAGGAGGTCCATCTTCCGTTCGTAATTCCCGAAATCTACCGGCGGCGCCGGAACGGTTTCGGAGGCTCCGATTCCGGTTTTTCTCCTTCGGCGTCGCTCTCCGTAGGCTCCACAATTGGTTCCAGATTCGGCGTTTCGCTGGTCCAATCGCCGTCGAGTGTCAGATCTTTAAAGGTTCTCCGCTCAATAACCCGTCCGAGCTTCCGTTCGATTTGCTCAAAAGTCAGACGATCGCCCGGCGTTACAAAACTCAATGCTTCGCCATGGGCCTCGGCACGAGCGGTCCGGCCAACCCGATGAACGAAATCCTCAAAATTATTCGGCAAATCGTAATTGATGACGTGCGAGACATCCTTGATATCGAGCCCGCGGGCAGCGATATCGGTCGCAACAAGAATATCGACATCTCCGGTCCGGAAGCTCTCGAGCGCGCGGGTCCGTTCTTTCTGGTCGCGATCGCTGTGAAGCACAGCGACATTGCGACCATCCTCCACCAAAACCTCATAGATAAAATCGGCTTCGATCTTCATCCCGCAGAAAACCATGACAGAATTCATGTCCGGTTGTGCGAGAAGTTCCCGCAACAATCGCGGCTTGCGGACCTTTTCAATATAGAAAGCACCAAGAACGATATTCTCAGGAGTGCGAACGGCAGTCGTCACATCGACCTTTACAGGATCTTTCATCAACGATCCCGCCAACCGCTGAATCGCATCGGGAAACGTTGCCGAAAACATCAGAGTTTGGCGCTCCGAATCCTTCCCGAGATACCGGATCAACCGACGAATATCGGGCAGAAAACCCATGTCGAGCATGCGATCGCCTTCGTCTAGGATAAAGGTATCGATCGTCCGAAGATTCACATTCTTCTGTTCGACATGATCGAGCAGACGGCCGGGAGTCGCGACGATGATATCGGGCCAATTCTCGAGATCGCGCAACTGCCGTTTGTAAGGCATTCCTCCGAGAAGGAGGCAGACATTGATATCGAGATATTTGGCGAGTTCGCGGACGTTTCGTTCGACCTGGAACGCGAGTTCGCGTGTCGGACTGAGGATCAGTACCCGCGGCCCAACATATTCCGCATCATAATGTTTTGTTAAAAAGCGCTGGAGGCTCGGGAGGCTAAAAGCGGCGGTTTTCCCGGTTCCGGTTTTTGCGAGACCGATCACATCTTTTCCCGAGAGAATTTCCGGGATTGCTTTTGCTTGGATCGGGGTTGGTGCCGAAAAACCGAGTTCTTGAACAGCATATTGAAGCCGTTCG
>DATGSL010000054.1:0-3725 GCA_035302665.1 Opitutales bacterium
TTCGAAGTTCTTGTAATAATTTCCTACTCGGACGGCTGTCCTCCGAGCCTCTGAGTGATACGGTCGAGCACAATCGCAAGAATCACCACCGCGATACCACTTTCAAAACCGACATCGATTCTCATCTGAGTGATGCCGGTGAGCACCTGTTCGCCCAAGCCGCCGGCGCCGATCATGCCGCCGATCACGACCATCGAAAGCGCGAGCATGATGGTCTGATTCAGCCCAGCGAGGATCGTCGGCATCGCGATTGGCAATTGCGCCTTGAACAACAACTGACCGGGCGTTGCCCCGAAAGCCTGGACCGCCTCAATCACCTCCTCCGGAACCTGCCGAATCCCCAGCGCCGTCAGCCGCACCGCCGGTGGCATGGCAAAAATCAGCGTCGCAATCGCTCCCGGCACGCGCCCGAGCCCGAAGAAAAGAACCGCCGGAATCAAATAAACAAAAGCCGGCATCGTCTGCATGAAATCGAGCAGCGGACGGATCGCCTGATTCGCGATTCGACTCCTCGCAGCCCAAATTCCGACCGGCACACCGATCAACAACGCGAAAAAAGTCGCTCCCAAAACAAGCGCAAGCGTTTCCATCGTCGCTCCCCAATATCCCATCGAAAGAATCAGCAAAAATCCGAGCGCCGCAAACAAAGCCAATCCAACACCAGCCGTGAGAAAGGCGATTCCACTGAGAAGCCCGATCATCACGATTGGCGGGTAAAGAGCGAGTTTCTGCGGATTCAAGGAGGCAACGCGGTTCCGCAATTGCTCCCATTCTTCGACCGTTTTTCCCGAAACTCCCAACATCGCGGCATTTGCAATCGAAGCATCGAGAAACGCTAACGTCCGATCATGAGTTCGCTGGTTGAGCACGCCATAACGTCTCTGCGGTTCCTCCAGATTTCCAAACCGCCGGATCAAACTTTGGCTTTCCTCGATCCCCGATAACGAAACAAAATACGCCTGGTTCTCCGCAATCAGCACATCGAGTTCTTCCGTCATTTCGACCTCCACCCGATCGCCTTCAATCAATTCCCGAACATCGGCCACGAGGTCGGCAGCATCGGCAAATTCTCCCGGGCCCATCCGTCCGAGGCGTCTCTCGATCCGCCCGAGATGCCGCACATATTGACGATCCTCCGGCGCCAGCTTTTCCGCGTCCGCTAGCACCGCCTCCACCCGGTCGTAATTCGGTGGAGCTACTTTTTCCAAATCGTCGCGATAATTTTCCAACGAATCTGCCAAATCGGCCGCTTCGGCCACCGTGATCTCCGCCTCAAGCGTTTGTTGCCGCCAAAACCCCAAACCTCCCATCAATGCCACTCCCGCAAGCCCCAACCCCAAACGAATTTTTCGCGGAGCTTTTTTCACCAAAAAATAGCCGATCAACCCGGCCAAAAAAGCCGCCACGACCGCCGGATAGATCACTCCAGCATCGAGCAGAAGAATCCGTTCGAGCGTTCGGATCGCGAAATCGAGAACCGTGTCGATCGCGTCGAGCACAAAACCGACGTTCTCCCGGATCCAGTTGATCACGGCCTCAAAAAAAGCGCCTACAGGAATGCTCCACATGATCTTTTAAAAATCGGCCGAATGAAGCACGACTGCTGAACAGGACCGTGCATTCCGATTTGGCCATAGAAGTGGTCGCCCGCCGGACGACGATCAAGCTTCTGGATTCGTTTTACAATTTTCTTCATTCGCGACGTTTCATGAAAATCAGTGGTTCAAAAATCTTCTCTTACCTCTCCGGCGATTCCGGCAAGCAGCGCCGAACGCGTAACAATTCCTTCCAAACGTCCTTCTTCGTTCACGACCGCAATCGGCAAAACCCGCTCCGCCGCGCAACCGACAAGATCGCTGATCGCCGTGTCCCCGGAGACCTGCGTCATATCGGTTCGCAAGACCGGATTCAACGTATGCCAATCGGTCGAATCCTGCTCGACCGGAACTTTCCTCGCCTGCGCCACCAAATCGTCCACCTGCACATAGCCGCAAAACCGCCGCTGCGGATCGACCACGATTCCCGTCGAAAGCCCCATCTGCCGAAGTCGGCGCAACGCAAAATGCGGTCCATTTTTCAAATAAAGCACATCGGCCTTCTGCATGATCGCGCCGGCGGTAATCACCCGTGAACGATCGACATTCTCCACAAACGATTTCACATAATCGTTCGCCGGTTTCGTCAAAATCTCCTCCGGCGTGCCGATCTGCACGATTTCACCCGCCTTCATGATCGCGATGCGGTCGCCGAGCTTCAAAGCCTCGTCGAGATCGTGCGTGATAAAAACAATTGTCCGGTGATGCCGCGCCTGCAATTCAAGCAATTCGTCCTGCAACCCGACGCGGATCAGCGGATCGAGCGCTGAAAATGCCTCGTCCATCAGCAAAATTTCCGGATCGCTCGCAAGCGCCCGCGCCAAGCCGACCCGCTGCTGCATTCCCCCGCTAAGCGCCTGCGTCATCGCCTCCTCATAACCGGAAAGACCCACTCCTTCGATCGCTTCGCGCGCTCGCAAATAGCGCTCCTGCTGAGCGACGCCCTGGATTTCCAGACCAAAAGCGATATTGTCCAAAACTGTTCGGTGCGGCAGCAGCCCGAATTTCTGAAAAACCATGCCGACTTTTTTCCGACGGATCTCCCGAAGACGCTCCGGGGATGCCGAAGTGATCTCTTCGCCATCGATTTTAACGCCCCCTGCCGTCGGCTCGATCAGACGATTGATGCAGCGAACCACCGTCGATTTTCCGCTGCCGGAAAGTCCCATGATGACGAAAATCTCCTCCGGAAAGATCTCGAAACTGGCGTTATTGATACCGACCGTGCATCCGGTTTTTCGCAAGATCTCCTCCTTGGATTCCCCGTTTCGGACCATCGGCAATGCCCGGGAACGCGCGCCGCGGCCAAAGATTTTGTAAAGATTCTGAACTTGGATGACTGGATCCATGGGTATTCGGAAACCGCTTAAGCGGATTCAATTCTGCGAGCGAAGAAGCTCACCGGCCCACCGATCGACCGGCAAACCACTGTTCCAGTAGAGCGGAAAGCCCGTTCGAAGGCAACAGTGAACCAATCGCTCCTGCACATCAGCAACTTGCGAATCGATCGTGATTGCCGTAAGATTTTTGTATCAATGCGACCGAACCGGTTTTGGAAAATGTTGGAACCATCAGTGAGCACTTGCAATTGAGTCCCGAAATTGAAAACTTCCAAAGCTCCCCGGAAAGTCCTTTTACATGAGTTTTCTACCAGTCTGTCTCGCCAGTCTTCAAACCCTCGGAATGGTTTGGGCGTGGGTCCTTTTCCTCGCTTTCGTGCTCGCGATGCTCGCGCTCGATCTCGGTGTTTTTCACAGAAAACCTCACGAAATCGGCTTCAAGGAGGCCCTCAGTTGGTCGATGATCTGGATCACCCTGGGATTGTTGTTCGCGATCCCCGTCTATTTTGCCTACAACGAGCACTGGTTCGGACTCGGCCATGCCGTCGATGCTGTCGACCAAATGGTGAACAACGGAAAGCTCGCCGCCACGAAATACCTGACTGCCTACGTCGTCGAAAAATCGTTGAGCGTCGACAATATTTTCGTCATCGCGATGGTCTTTACCTCGCTTTCAGTTCCTGCTCGCTACCAACACCGCGTCTTGTTTTGGGGAATTCTCGGCGCACTTGTGATGCGCGGCGCAATGATCGGCATGGGCGCGATGCTGGTGCAAAATTTCCACTGGATT
>DATGSL010000055.1:0-3037 GCA_035302665.1 Opitutales bacterium
CTCCCCGTGATGGTTTTAGCTGGCTCGGTTGGAGTGGTGAAGATGTGCTCGATATCGGCGATTTCAATGCGCCGGAAACGGAGATTGTGATGAACGGCGATCGCCGGGCGGTTGCTCAGTTTCAGCGGGAATGGAATTTGGTGGTTCTTCCCGACCGCGATGAAGCCGGGACAACGACCGGCGGAGGGAATTTTCCGGTTGGAAGTGAGCAGCCGATCGAGGCTGTGGCGAACGAAGGGTTTATCGTTGTGGGGTGGGAAGGAGAAGGAGTGAGCGATCCGAAATCGGCTCAAACGACGGTGACTGTTTTGAGTGATGCTCACGACGTGATCGCGGTTTTTGAGCAGGAGGGTGATGATGATTCGGAAAGCGATGGATCGGATGATCAAAATTCGGAAAACCAAGATTCCGGCGATTCGGAAAACGACGATCGGGGCGACGATTCGGAAAAATCTGATGGAGACGACGAAGAGGCGATGAACGAGGAAACGGCCGACGATTCGGAGGAGCCGGAAACGCCTGAAGATGAGAGCGGCGAATCGGAGTCGGAAAGCGATGGAAGTGAGGAGCAATTTGATGAACCGATTGAGCGGGAATCGCCTGAACGGTTGACCGAAGAGGAGGCGTTGCAGATGCTTCAACTCTTGCGTCAGGACGAACGGCAGTTGCCTCTGCGCCCGGAATCAGACGGCGCGCGCGGCGAACGATCGGCACCTACCCGGGATTGGTAAAATGAAAATCTTCCGAACAGAAATAAATTTTTTGCGTGTATTCGTGGTGGCGATTTTGCCGCTATTTGCCGGAGCTGCATCGGCGCTTGGAGCTATCAGTGCTGAAGCAACTGTTGAAAGTGCGGTCATGGCTCTCGGACAGACAAATACTTACACGATCACGCTTAAGAATAGTTCTGAGACACCTCATTGGGCGCCGCCGGAAGTTTCGGGATTGGTTTTCAGTCGGACGCCCTCGACGCAAAGCACGATGCAATTTATCAACGGCGTCAGTTCGCGCGAAACGAGGTTGAGTTGGCGATTTCAGGCGGAGCGAACCGGTGAGTTCGTCATTCCCGGAGGTTTTTATCAAGTTGCGGGAGAATCGGTGGAAGTCGCGGATGTGAAGGTGGAAGTGCGGGAAACGCCGCCGGAATTGCGATACCGGTTTTTCCTGCGATGGAAGACGCCGGAAGGGCCTTTTTATGTCGGACAAGCGATTCCGGTTTCGCTTCAGCTCTATGTGCGGAGCGGGATGAAGGCGACTCTCAGTTCGGTTCCGGAGGGAGAAAGTGAGCAGTTTATGCTCAGCGGTTTTTCGGGAAATCCGCGTCAAACTCAGCGGTCGGTTGATGGGGAAACGTATGTGGTCGTCGAATGGGATACGGTTGTGACGCCGATCCGCGCGGGAAAAGGGAGTTTGCCGGTTCGGCTCGGTCTGAGATACGAAACCGGGCAAACGGAGCGGACTTTTTTCGGGATGCAACCGATTCAAGAGCAGATGATTCTGACGACAGAGAATCACGAATGGACGATTCTCGATCTTCCGGCTTCGGGTCGTCCGGCGAGCTTTACCGGAGGAGTCGGTGATTTTACGGTGCAGCGTAGTTTGGCGAGAAATGAATTAAAGGCGGGCGAGCCGGTAACGCTTTCGATCGAGATCAGCGGAAAGGGAAATTTTCCCCGGATCGAGGCTCCGCGATTGGAGTCGGCCGATGGCTGGCGAATTCATCCGCCGCGATTGGAGATGGAGGAAAACGGGTCGGCCTTTGAGGGAGTTAAGAAATTTGAATATATTTTGATTCCGACGACTGAAGCGGTTCGCGAAGCTCCGGCTGCTGCTTTTGGGTGGTTTGATCCGGATGAACGGGAGTGGAAACAAATCGATTTGCCGGGTGAACCGGTTGTGGTCGATGGTTCTGGCACGGTTTCGCAGGTGGCGCGATTCGAGAGAGATGCGGATTCGGAAGAAAGCGATTTCAGAAGGCTGGAAATCGCGACATCGATGGGAGAGAAACGCAGCTTGCGATCGCCCTTTGAGCAACCGGTTTTCTGGGTGGTGAACGGCGGATTGACCTGTCTTTTTGCCATTGTTGCCGTCGGTGTTGTGAGGAAAAAACGGATCGAGGCGGATCCGGCGGCCTGGGCGCGTGCGGAAGCTTTGCGAAAAGCCGGCGAATTCAAGGAGCAGGCTCTGCGGGCGGCTCGCGAGAAGAATGCGGAGAATTTCTACGTTTTTGCGCGGAGTGCCTTGCGGGCCTGTTTTGGTTTTCCGGAAGGGCAGACGAAAGAAGAGCTTGAAGCGAAACTGGCGGATATTCCGGAGGAGGTCGCTGAAGGGATCCGGATCTTGATCACGCATAATGACGCGGTTGCGTTCGCCGGTTGGCAGCCCACGGACGAAGATCTTCAGGCAGATAAAGAGCGGTTTGAGAAGGTGTTAACGGAACTTGAACAATTCGATGAATCATTTTCAACGTTCGATGGGCGCAAATAAGAAACGGTTTCGGTCGCTTTTGGTTCTGCTATTTTTGCTCGTGCCGATTGGGAAATTGTCGGCAGCGGAGGAATTGTTTTTCGAAGGAAATGCTCGGTTTGCGGAAGAGAAATATGCGGAGGCGGCCGAATTATATGAGCATGCGTTGGAGAAAAGCTCGTCGGCGAACCTTTATTACAATGCTGGTTTGGCCGCGCTGAAACTCGGTGATTCGGGGAAAGCACGCTTGCAGTGGGAGCGTGCGTTGCGGCTCGATCCGCGGCATCTTCCGGCGCGCAACAGCCTCCGTCGGCTTCTGGACGATCTCGATTTGCCGGGAAAGGAGGCGAAATCGGCTGGATGGTTAATTATTAAAAGTAGTTTATTTGATCTGGCGGGGATGATTTTTTCGGTGAACCAATGGGTTTGGACGGCGATTTTATCGTTTTGGCTGATTGTTTTCTCTCTTTTGGGCTTTTGCTGGAATCGAATGCGGGTTTTTCCATGGCTGGCGCTTGCCGGATTGCTGGTTGGGATTTTCGCGCTGACGGTTCTCTCTCATCTCAATCAG
>DATGSL010000056.1:0-9192 GCA_035302665.1 Opitutales bacterium
TCGGCCGCACCGATCTGCTCTTCCTCCATCAGCCGCAAGGTCTTCGCATCGCCATGGATCACCGTGACCCGCGGAAACATCTCCGCCAACATCCGACATTGTTCCGCATTTTTCTCCAATATCCGGATTTTGAAGCGCGGATGGCTGAGCAAACGAACCAGTGCGATGGAGGTTTCTCCACCTCCATAAAGAACGACGCGCACCGGATTTGCATCGACCTCTGGATTGAATAAAGCCCGTTTCTCGAAAAGAACCTGCGGCTCGCCAAAAAGGGTCACAAGATCCCCCTCTTCTAAAACGGTATCCGCATGAGCCACTTCCTTCCGATTGCCGCTTTGGACGTAGCCGATCCGGATCTGCCGGTCGATCCGAAGATCTGCCAGCGTCTTTCCAGTTACTTTCGCTTTTCGATGAACACGGATTTGCTGGACCTCCACCTGGCCGCGGGCGAGATTCTCAACCGCAACGCGACTTGGATTTCGGATCGATTTTGCGAATTCAGCCGCCGATAACGCTTCCGGATTCAAAAGGTGATCGATTCCAAAGTGGCCCTGATAGTCGAACCCTGACAGATCGTTGTAGGTCCGGTCATGAATCCGGGTAATGGTCGTTGTCCGTTTACCCAGAACTTTAGCAAGCGAGGACGAGATCAGATTCGTGCGATCGTCACTCGTCATCGCAAGAAAAAAGTCGCACTCCTTCACTCCCGCCTGCAAGAGCGTTCCGGCATAGATGCCATTTCCGCAGATCACCCGGGCATCGAGTTCCTCATCGATTTCTTCTGCAAGCTCCGGAGCCTGCTCAATCACTGTCACATCGTTGGCTTCGCTCAGGATCTCCGATAAATAATGGCCAACTTCACCGGCACCGATGATAATGATCTTCATGCAGCTGCATCGTTAATCGAAGTGCCATTCCCCGGCAAGAACGCAATCGGGCAATCGGCCCGGAATCGTTCAAAATCAACCGGCCAATCCCGCCCGAAGATCGAGGAAAAAACAGATCGGAAGGCTTCCGCCAAATCGACTGCTTACTTCTCCTTTTTCTTCTCCTGGCTCATCTTTTTCTCAAAAAACTGCCGGAAGACCTCCATTTTTTCGCGCTCGCGGCGTTCCTCCTCGATCTCTTCTCCGGTGCGCTGGCGCTCCACCTGTTGCATATTTTTGCGCATCTGCGAAAGCGCCATGTTCTGAAGCTGGCGGACACGCTCGCGGGTGATTCCGAAAATCTCACCGACCTCTTCAAGCGTTTGCGGATTCCTGCCTTCCAGGCCAAATCGCAACTTAATGATCTCCGCCTCGCGCTCGCCGAGCCGATCGATCATGTCCATGACTTCTGCCCGAAGCGTCTTATCGCGCAAATTCTCGAAAGGTGTCGGCGCATTCTCGTCGCCAACCAAATCGCCGAAATGAGTCGTATCGTCTTCTCCGATCGGAGCATCAAGCGATGTTGGGCGAACGCTCACCGATTTCAGGTGCGCGACCCGATTCACCGGCATTTCCACAGCCGCTGCAATCTCCTCATCGGTCGGTTCGCGCCCAAGCTCCTCCTGCAATTGCATCGCAGTCCGGCGCATTTTTGAAATCTTATCAACAAGATGGACCGGCAACCGGATCGTTTTGCTCTGATTGGCCAGCGCCCGTTTGATCGATTGCTTGATCCACCAAGCGGCATAAGTGCTAAGCTTTCCACCTTTTGCAGGATCAAAACGTTCGACTGCTTTGATCAGCCCGATGTTGCCTTCACTGATTAAGTCGATCAGCGGCAATCCGAAATTCGCATAGTCGTGCGCAATTTTTACCACGAGCCGCAAATTGGCCGTGATCATCTGATCGCGGGCTGCTTTGTCTCCTTTTTTGATCCGGGCGGCCAGCTCGATTTCCTTCTCAGGTGTAATCAACGGAATCTGTCCGATATCCTGAAGATAAAGCCGAATGCTGTTGCGCTCGTCCGATCCGCGATATTCCTGTGCCGATGAACGCGGTCGCGGTCGCGGTGATGATCGTCTTTTTACCATAGTCTCCCCTCCCTTTGTCATTATCTAATAGTCCTCCTTTAAACGCCAGATAATTTATGTTTCGATTAATTTGCCTGAAGCTGTTGCAAAGGCTTTCTCGAAGTGCTAAATTTCCTCCGTTTCCCCTCAACAGCCACTCAATCGGACCGGAGGTTCCGGTCACTGATTGTAGTCTGTGCCTATTAGAAAACCGAATAAACGGAAAAGTTCCACTCAACCATGTCGGTCGGGGATTTCCTCAGCGATCGCTACGGCTTTCATCATCCCCTGGGCCTTATTGATCGTCTCCCAATATTCGTTTTCAGGGACCGAATCGGCGACAATCCCGGCTCCCGACTGGACATAAAGCATTCCATCCTTGAGAAGAGCCGTCCGGATCGTGATGCACGAATCGAGGTTGCCGTCGTAACTGAGATAGCCGAGCGCTCCGGCATAGACTCCGCGCTGCGTCTCTTCCTGTTCGGAAATAATCTGCATTGCGCGCGTTTTCGGCGCCCCGCTAACCGTCCCGGCCGGAAAAGTTGCCCGCATCACGTCGTAAGCATTGGCATCTTTGCGCAAAGTGCCCTCCACCTGCGACACGATGTGCATAACATGTGAATAACGCTCGATCACCATATGCTCCGGCACATGAACGCTTCCCGGCTCGCAGACCGGTTCGATATCGTTGCGCGCCAGATCGACGAGCATCAGATGCTCCGCCCGCTCCTTTTCGTCAGCGAGGAGATCTTTTTCATTCAACAAATCTTCCTGGACCGTCGCACCCCGCCGTCGAGTACCGGCAATCGGTCGCAACTCGACCAAACGATCCGTTAACCGAACGTGGACTTCCGGCGATGCACCGACAATCGAAAGATCGCCGATCTCGATCAAAAACATGTAGGGCGATGGATTGACCGTCCGCAGCGCCCGATAAAGATCGAGTGGCGTTTTGGTAAAGGGTTTCGCAAAACGTTGGCTGACGACGACCTGAATCACCTCACCCGCATCGAGAAATTCCTTTGCTCGGACGACCAGCTTTTTAAACTCGTCCGGAGTAAAATTCCCCTTCGGCACCGCAATCTCCGCCGGTTCGATCAACGGCATCGGGCCGAGATTCTGTTTTTGAGCGAGCAATTCTGAAATCTCCCGCACTTCCCGCACCGCTTTTTCATAAGCCTCGCCCGGATCTCCCTCAATATGAGCATTGACGCAGATCCGCATCGTCTGCTTCGCCCGATCGAAGATCAAAACCGAATCGACCAACATGAAATAAATCAGCGGCACATCCGAAACATCGATTTTTTTCGCAACAGGCACCTCCGGATCGATCCGGTGTATATATTCGTAACTGAGGAAGCCGACCGCACCTCCGGTAAAGCGAGGCATATCCGGCAATTCGACCGGTCGATATCCAGCCATTTCTTCCTCAATCACTTGCAGCGGATCGGCCGGTGTATCGATTTCCCGATCTTCCCGACCTTGTTCCTGCACAATCGTTTTTTCGGGCCCACACGCAAAAACCTTCCGCGGGCGACATCCGATAAAAGTATAGCGATTGAGATTTTCGCCTCCTTCAACCGACTCAAAAAGAAAGGACGGACCGGAATTGCGCAATTTTACATAAGCGGAAACCGGCGTTTCAAAATCAGCCAACCAGTCCGCATAAACGGGCACCACATTTCCTTGCCCTGCGAGCTGCTCAAATTCCTCCCTCGTCGGCTTGATTTCCATGACTGCTTTCCTTTCTCAATCGGAGTCCGCGCGATCGGGCGCGGCTCTCCTTTTAATTTCGCTTCAAAACCGCCCGGAGAGCAACGTCTTTTTATTCTTTCCCAAACGATTTCTCAAAAGAAGGAACGGCGTTTTCGATCCTTCCGCATCCTTGACATTTTTGTATCCACACTCCGAGAATCATCGGTATGCCGCTCCATATCTCTCCAGTAACCCGACGAAATTTCATCACTTCTACCGTGATCGCCACAGCCGGACTTCTCACTTTCAGAAGCTCGATCTGGGCAAAAAATGACGAAATCGATCCGAACTACTTTGTCCTGCTCGCCGATACGCATATCGATCAAAACTCGAACCGCCTGTTGCGCGGCATCAACCCGGCCGAAACGCTCGATCTAGCAGTTAAACGGATCGTCACCCAACGACCACGTCCGGCAGGAGTGATCATCAACGGCGATGCCGCAAACACGACCGGGCTCATCGGCGAATACGGACTGCTCGCCTGGCTCCTCCGGCCGCTTTCGGAAGCCGGAATTCCCGTTTACATCACGATGGGCAATCACGACAACCGCGCTGCCTTTTACTCGGTAATGCCGAAAATGAAGCCGTCAACCCCGCTTCTCGAAGAGGCTCACGTCGGGATCGTCGATACTCCAAACGCCTACCTTTTTCTACTCGATACGCTCGATCCTCCGAATGTTTCAGGAATCCTCGGAGAGGAACAAATCGAATGGATCGACAAAGTTTTGGCCCAACATTCGGACAAACCGGTCCTTCTTTTCGGACATCACACTCCGACCGGTGTGGGAAGCGGTCTCCTCGATGTCGAAAAGCTTTTCGAAGTCGCACTCGCCCACAAGCACGCCAAAGCTTATTTTTACGGACATTCGCATCGCTGGGAGATCAAGAAGCACGAAGATCTCCACCTGGTCAACCAGCCGGCAACCGCGCATGTGTTCCAGGAAGAGCAAACCCAGGCCTACGTGCACGCCCATTTTGCCCCGGATCGAGTCCGACTGAAGTTCGATTGTATCGACCGCAACCACGTCTGGCACGGCGAATCCCATTCGCTGCCTTACCGCTAAATCATTCTTTAAATTTTCTTACGATCCCGTAAAGCGATTCATTATCATGAAAATAAGCGAGTCACCCATCCCTTTTTGAGTTGCTGAAAACCCAAAAAAACGATTCAGTAATGGTTGACGGCGCGGCCGTACCGTCACGAAAAACTTCAACTTTTTTGGTGCGGGCCCGACTTCAACCAATGCGTTGATTCGCGCACCAAAATCAACCGGCTAACGACTTTCAGCAAAGCTATGAAACCCCCTCGTGTTCTTTCAATCATCATGGGAGGCGGGCGCGGTACCCGCCTCAGTCCTTTAACCAGCCACCGCGCAAAACCAGCAGTTCCACTGGCCGGAAAATATCGGCTTGTCGATATTCCCATCAGCAACTGCCTGAATTCCAACCTCAACAAAATCTTTGTCCTGACACAGTTTCACACTGCGTCCCTCCACCGCCACATTCAAAATACCTATATGTTCGACCCTTTCGGCGGAGGTTTCGTCGACATTCTTTCGGCCGAACAGACCGAGCACACCGAATCGTGGTATCAGGGAACCGCGGATGCCGTCCGACAAAACTTGGTTCATTTCGAAGGACACGATCACGATCTGGTGGTCGTTCTTTCCGGCGACCAGCTCTACCGGATGGATGTTCGGACGATCATCGATCAACACGTCGAATCGGGAGCCGAAATCACTCTTGCAGCGAAGCCGTTTCCGCTCTCCAAAGTTTTCGGACTCGGCCTGATGCGAGTAGCCGACAATCTCGACATCCTCGAGTTCGTCGAAAAACCGACCGATCCGGAAATCATCGAAAGCCTGGCCATGAGCGAGGCGTTGCAGGCAAAATTGAAAGATCCGGGCGACGAAAAGCAGTGCCTCGCATCGATGGGAATTTACGTTTTTAATAAGGACACGCTCGCAGAAAGCCTCGACAATGACATGAAGGATTTCGGCAAAGAGGTGATTCCGGCACTTCTCGGAAAAGCCAAACTGAAAACCTTTATTTTTGACGATTACTGGGAAGATATCGGAACGGTCCACGCATTTTTTGAAGCAAACCTTCAGCTGACAGATCCGCTCCCACCCTTCAATTTCTACGCTCCGAAACTGCCGATCTACACACACGCCCGCTATCTTCCAGGTTCGAAAATCAACCGCTGCGAAATGGAGCGCGTCATCGTTTGCGATGGTTGCATTATCTCCGATGCCGTCTTGGAACGTTGCATCGTCGGCAACCGGTCGACGATCGAAGAAGGTACCAAACTCAAAAACGTCGTCATGATGGGCGCTGATTATTACGAAACAGACGAAGAGCTCGCCGAAAACCGGAGCAAAAATATTCCCAACGTCGGGATCGGAAAGAATTGCCGGATCGAAAATGCGATCATCGATAAAAACGCACGTATCGGAAACAATGTCACTCTCAGCCCCGACGGAAAACCGGATTTATTCGAGAAAAACGGAGTTGTCGTGCGCGATGAAGTGCTGATCATTCTCAAAAACACCATCCTCCCGGACGGAACCCAGATCTAGACTATGAAAAAAATCCTCGTTTGCACCGACGGCTCTCATTACGGCAATATCTGTTGCGAATATGGCGGCTGGCTCGCGTCCCGCCTCCAAAAAAAAGTCGAAGTCCTCTACGTCACCGATTTGCGCCAATTCGAAGTTCCACTGATCGCCGACCTCAGCGGCAGCCTCGGCATCCAGCCTTACCAGGCAATTCTCAGCCAACTCCAAGAACTCGAAGTCGAAAAAGCAAAAGTCATTCTCGAATCGGCCGAAACAAGCGTCCGGAAACATTTCCCTGACGCCGATCTCACGCGAACCCACAAAACCGGGTTTCTCGTCGATTCCTTGGGCGATCTCGAAAAAGATGCCGCCTTTATCCTGCTCGGCAAACGGGGAGAACGTTCCGGTTTCGCCACCGATCATCTCGGCTCAACAGTCGAACGTGTCGTCCGTGCCAGCAGCAGACCGTGCCTAGTCACTTCCCGCAGTTTCCGCGAACCGAAGAAAATGCTCCTCGCTTACGACGGCGGAAAAAGCGGTCAAAAAGCCGCCGATTTTCTCGCTACAAACGACGGTTTTAAAGATCTCGAGCTCCATATCATCATCGTCGCCGAAGAAAGCGGGCAGGAAGACGAAGCGCTTCAACATCTCCATCAAGCCGAGGAGAGACTCAAAAAGGCCGGCTATAATACCGTCTGCCAAATGCTCCACGGAATTCCCGAAGAGGCGATCGCACGATATGTCGCCGTCCAGGAAATGAATCTCCTGATCATGGGCGCCTACGGTCACAGCCGCATCCGACGTCTCTTTATCGGAAGCACAACGACCGAAATGCTGCGCCGCTGCCTCGTACCGGTCATGCTCTTTCGATAAAAAGAGGTGGCGAAATTCGCGCTTCGGTGTTTCCGTTTCAGTTCTCAAGTTCCGCAATTTTGTGATTTTTGAAAACTGACAACTGAACCACCGATATGCTGAAAGCTTCGATCCACACGCTCGGCTGCCGCTTGAATCAGTCGGAAAGCAACCTGATCCGCGACAAAATGGAAAAGGTCGGCTACGAGATTGTGCCGTTTGGCGAGGATGCCGATCTCGCCGTCATCAACACCTGCACCGTCACCAATCTCGCCGATGCCAAATGCCGCAACGCAATCCGATCCTTTACCCGCAAAAATCCGGAGGCATTCGTCGCCGTCGTCGGCTGTTATTCGCAAATGGGTTACAAAGCGATCGCGGAGATTCCCGGCGTCGACTTGATCATCGGCAATCAGGATAAACTCAGCGTTCTCGATTTCGTCAATCTCGGCAAAAATGAGCGCCCGGTCATTATCCGCGATCGGATCGACAAAAAAGATTTCTCCATCGCATTCGACGGCGAACTCCCCTTCCCCAAACGGGCAAACCTGAAAGTTCAGGATGGCTGCGACTTTATGTGCTCTTTCTGCATCATCCCGTTTGCTCGCGGACGGAGCCGAAGCCGCGAACTCGGAAATCTTCTTGAGGAAGCACGCGGTCTCGCCGAACGTGGTGTCCGCGAATTGATCCTAACCGGCGTCAATATCGGAACTTACGATTTCGAAAACAACGATATCCTCACAATTGTCGACCGCCTCAACGACATCCCCGGAATCGACCGAATCCGGATCAGCAGCATCGAACCGACGACAATCCCGACGGAACTCTTCGACCGAATGAACGACCCGGAGCACGCGCTGCTGCCCTTTCTCCACATCCCTCTGCAATCAGGCTCCGACCGCATCCTTCGGGAAATGCGCCGGAAATACACGGTCAGCGAATACGTCGATTTTATCCAACTCGCCTACGACAGCGTTCCCGATCTCTACCTTGGAACCGATATCATGGTCGGTTATCCGGGAGAAACGGACGAGGAATTCAACGAAACCTGCCGCGTTTTTCGCGAAAATCCATTCGCATTCTGCCACGTCTTTACCTTCTCAGAACGCGACGGAACGATCGCCGCAAAATCGACCAAACAGGTTCCGATTCCCGAACGTGCCCGCCGGAGTGCCGCCCTTCGCCGCCTCAGCGTCGGCCGACGATACGATTTTTACGCCGATCATGTCGGACGGACGATGCGCGTCCTTTTCGAAGATCCGAAACAGGAGGTCTGGCCCGGATACACCGACAATTACATCCGCGTCATCGTCGGGAAAAACCAGCTCGCCAACCCGAAATCCGATTTAAGAAATCGCACCGCCCTCGTCCGACTCGACCGAGTCTGCGCCGATTTTACCGAAGGAACCATTGTTCGGATGCTCGATTGAAGCCAATTTGAAAAAAGTTTACCACCCCGCCGACGAAAAGTTGGCGATCAAGTAATGAAACGCTCCTTCGTGCAGAACGAGAAAACGATTTCTGCCTTCCACAATCGCTGAGAAGGCCGTTTCTATATCGTTCACCGATTTCTGATTGATTTCCAGGATCACCGACCCGACCGGAAAAAGGCTCGCTTGGGGAAAACCTTCGGTCACCGCCGTCACAAGCAATCCCTGAACTTCAGGATTCAGATCCATCTTTTCGCGGGAATCAGCCGTCAGCTCCCCGACCCGCAATCCCGGTATCAATTCCCAAGACGGCAACTCCGTTTTCGCCTCTTCGAGCTTCCCGAGCGTCGCCGGAAGATCAACATCTTCTCCGTGCCGAACAACCGTCAGCGCCACCTCCGTTCCCGGCTTCAATTGGGAAATTCGCATCCGCAGTTCGCCCGCATTCTGAATCGGCTGCCCGTTAAATCCGACGAGAATATCGCCTTCTTCCAATCCGGCTCGTTCCGCCGGACTCCCTTCGTCAACATTCACGATCAGAATCCCACCGGCGCGACCATCCCGCGACCCATACTCCTCGACAGGCACACGCTCCGGATCC
>DATGSL010000057.1:0-2766 GCA_035302665.1 Opitutales bacterium
AGTGATGAATGAATTGATGACGATCAACCCCGCTTCCACCATCAGCTTGCTCACTTCCGCAATACGCCGAATATTTTCCGTCCGATCCTCATCGGAAAAACCGAGATTCCCGTTTAAACCGGTCCGAACATTGTCCCCATCGAGCAAATGGGTCGCATACCCTTTTTTAAAAAGTTCCTTCTCTAGGCCGATCGCCAAAGTGCTCTTACCCGATCCGGAAATCCCGTACAGCCAAACAACCCGCGCATTCTGTTTAAAACGGCGCTCCTTTTCTTCACGCGAAAGTACACGATCGAAGATCGGATGGATGTCACTTAAGTTCGTCACTCCACTTACTAAAGATTGAGGTTAAGAAGCTGTAAAGACTCTTTTTCGGACAAAATAAAAAACGAGGTTTTTATGACGGTAATCTTTTTTTCAAGAGAAGGCACTTTTAAAAAACAGCGAAGCAGGAGGTAAAATGAAAAGCAAAAGGGGTAGTAACACAGAGCTATATTCTCTCTGTTTTTCGGGAAAACGGAAAGACAATTCACGCGTGTTCGTCACCGCCCTCCGGAACTGCACTTCTCAGAACGTGATCGAAAACCTCACTGTGTTCATCAAAAAGTGCGATCCCGGGAAACCGCCCGTCCGCCGCGTCGATTGACGGCGGCGGCTAAGTGTTACAATCCATCCGAGGTATACCTATCGGGGGCGAAAGGGGGTTCGAAGCGCTCATCTTCCGGAATTTCCAGCTGGTTTTCGAGTTCTCGAATACGCTCAAGCACGACGCCGGTCCGATGTGTGAAATCTTCCGGATTAAGAGTCGGATAAAGTTCTTTCAGCCACTCGTAAGCCTCTTCGTAACGTCCGTCCCGTCGAAGAATTTCCGCGTAAATCCGCGGCGCATACGTAGGCGGATTTTCCGTCATCGAGGCCTTATAATAATATTCGGCCGCTTTTTTCAGATCCCGACGCTTCCGCTGATAGAAATTGGCGATTTCAACATAGATCCGCGGCTCGGCCGGATGATAGCCGAGTCCCCGTTGCAGGTACTCGATCGCTACCTGGCCCTGCTCATCGTCGATCCGGTGAACGATCGTTTTAGGAACCGCTTCGTAGTCGGGATTGATTTCCCGGACCCGCCAAACCGACATGTCGAGCGCGATCATCCGCGATCCGTTGAGCCAAAAATAAAGAGGGCGCGGATCCACCGTGGTGACCATATTGATCATCGTTTGCGTATTTGGCAGATCGTCGTTTTCCCAAAACGCATTCGTCCGAAGCCACATGAAGTTTGCCACCACTGCACGGAATCCTCCAAGAAGTCCGACAGTGATCCCCTGCCCGAGCGCTCCTTCGAGACTTGCCAGATCGAGCGCCGGCTCTTTTTCGCGAAGAGCCTGCCAGGCCGGACGTTGAACCGGCTGCAGAACAAAACCGCTAACAAGCAGAACCAGAAGAATAACTCCAACAGCGCGCCACTTCATCTAGATTTCCCTCTGTCTAAAGCTGTAAATTGCGAGACCATTGAAAACGAGAATATAGCCGATCGAGTAGATTGCAATCTGCCCGAAAAGAAGAAGCGGAAGTCGTTCTCCCAGCGCCACCATGTCCCCGACATTGAAGAGTTGAAAGTTCGGAAAGATCAGCGAGAGCCCGTAAACAAGCCATTTCGCGGGCAAATAGCTGATATTCTGCCACGCCTCAACCGCCATATATTGGAGGTGACAAATGATCAGAATAAAAAAGGAAACGATGACCGTGTAGAGATTGCTGTTGGAGAAACTGGCGACAACAATCGTGATGGCCGACAAAATGCAGAACTTCAGCCACTGCACGATTCCGAATATAAAAATATCGGTGTAATAAACGAGTTTCTGCCCTTCCAGCTCGATATTCTGACCGAGCAGAGCCGACTCGCGCCAATAAAGAAGCCCGCTGAGAAGGATCGTCATCACCGCGACAAAAATCAGCAAAACAGCGGCGACTCCGACGAATTTCCCAAAAATAAACTCCGCCCGATAAACCGGTTTTGCAAGGATCGTCAAAGCTGTCCGGTTCTCGATTTCACTAAAGAAAAGCTGCGCCGTAGCGACGATCGCGAGGATCGATCCGAAAAAGACAATCGCTCCAAAACCGAAGTCCGCAACGAACTTCAATTCGGAGGCACCGAAATTGAAATCGCGCAAAAGAAGCGAACTGGCGGTCATGCCGATCGCAATGACTACCAGGAAGTTGAAGAGCCGTTGACGGACCGCTTCGAGAAATGTGTTGCGGGCAATAACGCCGATGCGTCCGGGCGAAAAACTGATGGTTTCCATACTTCTGCTACTTTCCGCGTTTGCTATCTGTGGTTTTTTCCGGTTTGTGGCTTGTTTCGGCACGGCTGACATGTTCAAGGAAAACCCGGCTCAAACTCGACTGCGGCTGTTCCACTCCGACGAGGGTTGCTCCTGCATCGGCCACGCTTTTTCGAACAAGCTTTTCGCCTTCTTCCGAGAGATTTTCCACAACAAATGATTGCAAACCTTTTCGCCGGACGAGATCGCGAACATCGCCTTCGAGAATCAGCTTACCGCGATTCAAAATCGCCACGTAATCGCAGATGTCCTCGACCTGACTGAGCAGGTGCGAACAGAGGACAACCGTCTTCCCCTGATCCTTAAGTTTAAGAATCAACTCCGAGATTTCCGCCGAACCGACCGGGTCCACTCCCGCCGTCGGCTCGTCGAGAATGATCAGGCGTGGATCGTGCACAAGCGCCTGGGCGAGTCCGATCCGCTG
>DATGSL010000058.1:0-5959 GCA_035302665.1 Opitutales bacterium
CCATTATTGATGGCCACACAGTTTCCGCAAACCCCGCACGGAGACGCAGTTGGACCTTTTTCGCAATTCAAGGCCTTGGCAAAAATACGAGCCGTCGTCGTTTTTCCGGTTCCCCGCGGTCCGACAAAGAGATAGGCATGCGCAATCCGTCCCGATTCGATCGCATTGGTAAGCGTCCGCATAATATGGTCTTGCCCGACCACTTCGGAAAACTGCTGCGGCCGCCATTTGCGAGCAATAACCTGATAACCTGCTGCCATTCTACTTAAGGAAAACGAAAGAACCTAAATCGTTACGAGCTACCGGGGTGGAGACAACCTTCAAAAACGCAGTCGTCAAAAAAGGTGGCCAGGCACCCTACGGCACATGCGAATCATAGCTACCGTTGCTACCTTCCGGTCCTGGCGGAGTTCACCTGTTCGTCATTGCATAGGACCTGGCCACTTTCCAACTTACCTCCTCGGCATCCCGATTCAACCTAAATCCCTTATCTTTTTCCTCAGTTGCAAAAAATCGGACCCTATCCTCGGTCACTGACCAATTCAACGACGCGCGCCACAATCTCCTCGACCGGCCAAAGGCGCCCTTGTCCTTCATAACCGCACGCGAGCATTCCTTCTTCCGGCCCAATAAAAAAATGTCCGCGTTTGCGCAACGTCTCGAGATTCGCCTCCGTCGCCGGATGACTGAACATCTTTCCATTCATCGCCGGCGCGATCAAAACCGGAGCCCGACAGGCGAGATAAAGCGCGGTCAATTCATCATCGGCCAGCCCATTCGCAAACTTTGCCAGCAGATTCGCCGTCGCCGGCGCTACCAGCAAAAGATCGGCCTTATCGGCGAGTTCGATGTGCCCGGGCTGCCAGTTCCGTTTATCCCAAAAATCGCGAGTAACCGGATTCCGGCTCATAACCTCGAGGGTCAGCGGCGTAATAAATTGTTCCGCCGCGCGCGTCATCACTACAAACGGATCGGCTCCGAGTTTCCGAAGCTGACTGACAAGATCGGCTGCTTTATAAGCGGCAATCGACCCCGATACACCGACGATGATCGTCTTTCCCTGAAGTGCTCGATCCATTTCCATTCATTACCGGCAAAAACCAATTCGAAGCACGCGGAGAATTTTATCCAGCCGCGCCCCGTCTTTTACTACGATTCAGCTTCGACTTGGGCTAGTTCCCGCTGCGATTTTTTTGCTTTTACTTTCGACCGACGTCTCGAGCGGTTCGCTCCTCCCTGATAACGGCGATAAAGAGCCGCTCCGACAAACAAGAGCTCAAAGACGACAAAGGCCACAACGTAACCGGTGCCGCCGGTCCCGAAACCGTAACTGTGCAATCCGGCACCGAGGATATAATTCACCCCGTACCAGCACATGATTACGCTCATAAAGCTGAGAACAGCCCCAACGGTATTTCCAAAACCTCTCCACCAACCTGCCAGACGTCCGTGGAGGACAAAAAGATAACACAAGATCGCGATCAGCGACCAGGTCTCCTTTGGATCCCAGCCCCAGAACCGGCCCCACGAATAATTGGCCCAGACACCTCCGAGAATCACACCGATCGTCAGCAAGAGAATTCCAACCTGCATCGCCCGGTAGATATAGGCGTAGAGATAACGATTCTCCTTCATCTTCGGACCTTCGATAATCTGCTTGGCCAGAACAACATGCCCGAGAGCAAAAGCGAGCGCGAACGCCGCATAACTGATCGTCACCGTCAACACGTGCGTCGTCAGCCAAAAATTATCCCGCAAAACCGCGGTCAGCGGCGTAATGTTCGGATCAAGAATCGCCGGAACGCTGTCAGCCAAAATCAGCAGAACGCCTGCAAAAACCGCTCCGCAAACGAGATAGTAGCGACATTTGTAACGCCACTCAAAAATAAGTGCAAAAAGCAGAAGACCGAACGAAACCCAGATCACCGTTTCGTACATATTGGTCACCGGTGCACGCCCAGAGATGTAAACCCGAAAGCCCATCCCGACCACCAACATCAGCAAAGCAAGAAGGCCAATCCCCCACCCGACGAGCAACCCCTTCCGACTCGTCCAGGTCAGACTCAGAACGATCGCCGACACGAAGGCCAAAATCCACGCATATCGCATGAATCCATAATGTTCATAAATCAATTCCGCCTCGATCTTCCCGCTCGGCGGCATCACACTCGGCGACAAATCATGCTGCAACTGCCGAAAATCTCGCGATGCAGTTACAAAATCCTTCTCCAGCGGTTCACCATGATAAGCCGCAAAAAGCAAAATGGTTTCGCGATTTAGATTCGCCCAATCTTCTCCCGAATAATAACCGGCACCATCCGGAACCGAAACCCACGTTCCCTCGACCTCATCTGGATGCGGCACGACCGTGAAAGCGGATCCATTTTGCAGGACACGAAAATGCATCAAACGTTGGGCCACAGAATCGAAATTTCGCTGAAATTCCGTAAATGCTTCCGCTCCATCCGCCGCCCGAACGGCCTCTACTTCTTCGTAAATAGACTGAAAATTCGGACTGCTGACGATCTCCCGAAACGAAAACCTTCCTTCGCTCAACTCAAGTCCGAGTTCCTCTTTCAAATCGGGATGATCCACCCGGATCAGCGGTTGATCCGACCAGTCGCGACCACTCAACCAGATCGAAACAATAAAGGGCATCGGCGTGACCTTCACCCCCTCGCTGATCTCAAACTTCGAACGGCCAGCCAAAGTCAAAAGCGATTCGCGCGCGAAGGTCAGCAGCGGCTTTTTCCGTCCTCCCTGTTGAATGATCAGGCCTTCAAGTTCTGAATAATCGTGATCGGGCATCAATATCGCCGGATCAAATGCGCTCGTTTCACTCGGTGTCGAATGAATTTCGCCTGGAATCCCCGATGCCACACCGTGATCGTGAATATGCTCCGGTTCGGCCGGAAGAGCTGGATTCTCTCTGCTACCATGACTCGGCACCGGCTCTGCCGAATCGTAAGAATTTGCCGACTGGCCCCACAAGAAAGAGGAGAGAGCCCAGGCAGTCACCACTGCCGCAGTTAGAAAATGTGTGTATTTTCTCATTATTTTTTTCCTTTGCCCGAGGGCGCATTTAACTGCTCAACATCAATCTCATCAATGATGTCTTCCGGGCGCCGGGCCCGATAGGAGCGTTTAAAAAAGATAAGATAAATCCCGACGATAATCAGCAACGAACCGATCCATTTAAACAGCCAACCCGGATCCCGCAAGACCTGCACCGTGCTCTGCGTCAAATCTTCCGGATTCCAGGATGCCTGGGAAAACTTATACGTATAACCGGTGACAAGGCGATGAAAACCGGGCGGAAAAACAGCGGGAACATTCATCCCACACGTATCCTCCCAAACCATCCCAGTCCGGCGGTCGGTAAAACGCAAATAACTCGTGTAATTGGCCGGATTATCGGTTCCTTCATCCCGGGGGACCTCAAAATTCGTCAACTCTACCTGAAAAGGCAACGGCTCGCGGCGATACCCAAAGGCAAAACTGACCTGATCGTCGCCGAGACGCACATAATGCGGATCACCCGCAACAAACCACTGCGGCTCCGTTTTGCGTCCATCCCCCCAATCGAGCCATCCGTGAATCCCAGCCATCCGGTTCATATCGGTGGTCGATTCATAATGCTTTTTCTCCAAATGGGCTTCCGGCAATACCTCAATCAACGTTGCGGTCCAATCGGCCCATCCGGTTTCAATCCGATCACCAGCACGAATCTCCCCTTCGTTTACTTCACCCCGCGAGTTGATCGCATGATATTCGACCGTTGTTTCATCGACCAACCGAAGCTGCAACAACGGCGAAGGATTCTCCATCTGATCAAAACTCCGATCAATCCCGTAACCAAAACTAATCTGCGCCAAACCGCCGAGATCGTAATACGAAGACTCGACCGGTTGATCGATCAGCTCAACGATCGTCGGCTCGTTGCCCATCATCGCACTCCGCATCTCCAACCGAATCGCTTTGGCCGGACTGCCCGGACTGGCCACGACGGAGACTTCCTCGACAAGATCTTTGGTAAACCGATCGAAAACGAGCATCGGTTCCGTCGGCGCCCGGTTGAGCCAAAGGGTCGCAAATCTCGAAAAGGGCGCCGTCAATCCCCTCTTTTCATAACCAGGCACCGGCATGTAACGCGGCCGCTTCTCGGTCGGCGGACTCAGATCAACTGGAAACGGCGCACGATAAAGTTGCTCGGTCCGCGGATCCCCAAACTGGATCGCCATCTCCGCCAGAAAGAGATTCTGCTGCGGCCCTTCCCCGACATGGAGCGTCATCGACCCTTCGATCCCAAAATGTTTTCCGATGATCGAACCGATCAGCAAAACAATGATACCGGCATGAGTAACGATGAATCCGGTGTGACGTTTCTTCCACGGCAGACGGGTCAACGTCACCGCCGCAAGATTTACGCAAAGCACGATCAACCAAAAGGTAAACCACGACGAATTGTAAATGTGATGCTGCGCCATCCGCGCATCAAACCGGCTCTCCGCAATCGTTCCGAACGCAGCAGCCAGAATGATCACGACAAAAAGTAACATCGCCAACTTCAACGACCCCAACGCATGGATAATCGTCCAGCCAAACCCTTGATGACGTGACGGTCTTCTCGAACCGATTTGAATCCTCCGGCGGGATCGTTTCGGTTGCTCCTTCTCCGGCTCTTTTACTTCTGCTTCTTGATTCACTTGAACAAATTTTCGGAAAAAATGGGACGATATCGGCAGGGGCGAATCCACTCAACATCTATTAGAAGTTATTATAAAAAACCTCCCGACCGTTTAGCGCCCCTTATGTCTCTACCGTTGGAAGAACTCCAGCTATACAGGACATGTTTTTCCAAAGAAGTTCCTTTAAAAATAGCGTCCCAGCCCGAATAAATTAAGATCTCCCGGCCAGTTTGCACAGAATTCACTCCGAAACGCCAGCGTCGTTTCAAACTTTTTCGAACTCCCGCCCCTTCAAGCCGTTTTTCGATAAAGCCACGCCGCAAAAATCCCCATCACGATCCCAGGAATCCACGCTGCCACAGCCGGTTCAAGAATATTCCGCTCTCCTACGATCCGCGCAATATTTTCCAACAAATAATAAAAGGCAAAAAGTCCGATCGATTTCGAAATCCCGACCATCGGATTTACCCGAACACCTGTCGTCGCAAACGGGATCGCCAACCCGACGATGATCAAACAGCTAAAGGCCCCAACCATCACCGTATGATAACGAACCTCCAGCGCACTTTTTTTCGGATCGTCCGGATCCATCGCCTGCAACACCCGATTGATCTCATGGAGCGACAGATCGCTCGGACGCTTGTTAAACAAAAGCATCATTTCGGGCGTTTCCTCCAGCTCCTCATCCATGAACTCATCAAACTGCGGCGCTTGGAGCGCTTCCCCGCTCTCCGCATCAAAAATCATCCGCCGCCCTTCAAGAAAAACCCATTGCTCCCAATAATCGTCGTAATAAACCTCCCGCGCCATCACCCGCTCCACTTCCCTCCGTTGCGAATCGAGCTTGTAAACATTCACACCGAAACCGCGATAACTGAACTGACTGAAACGATTCATGAACCAGATCCGGTTCTCCTTCCGATTATCAAAGGTCAGATTCCTAACCACCCCGACCTCCTCCGCCGACTGAACTTCAGCCAAATGAGCAAACTCGATGTTATCCATCATCTTTCGCGATTGCTCCACCGACCACGGAACGATCCTCGCATTCAAAAAAAGGAGCAAAATCGACAAAAGCGCCCCACTCAGCCAAATCGTTCGCGTGATCTTCCCCGTGCTGAAACCGGTCGCGCGCAGCGCAATGAACTCATTATTCCGATGAAGGTTTCCGAGCGCAAAAAGAAGCGAGAGCAACAAAGCGATCGGCAAAACGATCGGAAGAAACGCCGGCAGCAAAATGAGATAATAAAGCAGAATCCTCCCGACCCCCG
>DATGSL010000059.1:0-6441 GCA_035302665.1 Opitutales bacterium
TATTTTGAGGAGGCGTCCGAGGAGCGAAGTATTTTGGGTCTCGATACTTTTCACGATTTTCCGCGCCTTTATCTCGGGACGTTGACGAAGCCGTTTGCCACCGGTTTGAAGGTCGGTTTTGCCTGTTGCACCGATGCCGATTGGTTGCAGCGAATGCTTTATTTAAAAGGGCAGCACGATTTCGGGACGGCGCATTTTCAGCAGGCGATTCTGGAGGAGGTTTTGGAGAGTGGACGTTATGAGCCTCAGTTGAAGCTTTTGCGAAAAACCTATTTTGATAAAATGCGGACGTTGCATGAAGCTTTGCTTGAAGCTGGACTTCGGGAACTTGGCTGGAAATGGGAGGTTCCGGAAGGAGGGCTTTATCTCTGGCTCGAAGGTCCGCGCGGATTGGATACCGGTGTGGAGTCGGAGTTTTGCAGGCGCGGAGTAGAAAATGGAGTTCTTTATGTGCCTGGTGATCTTTGTATGGGCGAAAATCGGGAAAAGAATTTCGTTCGGTTGAGTTTTGCTGCACTTTCGCAGGAACAGCTTCGGGAGGCCGGGCGAAGATTTGCGAAAACCGCCCGTGAATTTACGCAGTAAATGGTTTGTGCGTAAATGGCTGTGATGATCGGCAATTCGCAGCGTTCAGCTCGTAGTTTTGGCCCTTAGAAATTTAACAAACGGTTTCGTTGAAATTCTCCCGGAATATTGGGGTTTCTTTTCTTCCCAACCTTTGGGCGATCTGTTACTCTGCTAAAATCCTATGAATATCTGTTGTATTGGTGCTGGGTACGTAGGCGGTCCGACGATGGCCATGATCGCTGCTAAGGTTCCTCATGTGAAGGTGACGGTTGTCGATATCAATGCGGAGCGAATTGCCGCTTGGAATTCCGACAAATTGCCGATTTTTGAACCGGGTCTCGATGAGGTTGTCCGTTCCGCGCGCGGGCGAAATCTCTTTTTCTCGGAAGATATCGATGCTGCGATCAAAGAAGCCGACATGATTTTCGTTTGCGTGAATACGCCGACGAAAACCTACGGAATCGGAGCTGGTCGCGCTTCGGATCTTCGTTATGTCGAAGCTTGTGCGCGCCGGATTTCAGAAGTCGCCGATTCGCCGAAAATTGTTGTTGAAAAAAGCACCTTGCCGGTGCGGACCGCCGAATCGATTCGTCGCATTCTCGGTGCCAATTCCCACGGAGCCAAATTTCAGGTTCTTTCCAATCCTGAATTCCTCGCGGAAGGGACAGCCGTCGCCGATCTGGAGAATCCCGATCGCGTGTTGATTGGAGGCGATCCATCGCCGGAAGGGCAGGTTGCACTTGAAAAATTGGCTTCCATTTATGCTGCCTGGGTGCCGGAATCGAAGATTATCCGAACGAATCTTTGGTCGTCCGAATTGTCGAAATTGACGGCTAACGCTTTTCTCGCGCAGCGGATTTCATCGATCAATTCGATCTCCGCTCTTTGCGAAGTTACCGGTGCCGATGTCGATGAGGTCGCGTATGCGATCGGAATCGATTCGCGGATCGGTCCGAAATTCTTGAAGGCATCGGTCGGTTTTGGCGGTTCTTGCTTTCAAAAAGATATTCTGAATCTTGTCTATCTTTGCCACCACTTTGGGCTTCCGGAAGTCGCCGAATATTGGGAACAGGTCGTCAAGATGAACGATTATCAGAAACAGCGTTTCTCAGCCCAGATTGTTAAAACGCTTTTCAATACAGTTTCCGAAAAGAAGATCGCGATGTTCGGTTTCGCTTTTAAAAAGGATACGAACGACACGCGCGAATCGGCGGCGATTTATGTCGGCAGGGATCTTCTCCAGGAGCGCGCCCGTTTGGCTGTTTACGATCCGAAAGTTGCTTCCGAACAGATTTACAACGACCTCGGCGAAAAAGAGGTTTTGGAAGACGGAACGCAGAATGAATATGTCGAGATCTTCAAAGATCCGTACGAAGCTGTTAAAGGCGCCCATGCGATCGCGATCATGACCGAATGGGACGAATTTAAGGAGCTCGATTACGAGCGGATTTTCCAATCGATGATGAAACCGGCTTTCCTTTTTGATGGACGGAATATCCTCGATCTGGAAAAAATGCGGAAAATCGGGTTCGAAGCTTTCGGAATCGGCCGCGCGCGTCCGACGAATTCCCAGAACGGCTAACACGGTTAATCAACCGCGCTGCGTCACACTTTTATCTTGTTTTCGATGACGATTGCCTGGCAGGAAGCCAAGAAATACGAGGATATTCTGTATCACAAAGCCGACGGGATCGCGAAGATCACGATTAACCGCCCGGAAAAGCGAAATGCTTTTCGTCCACGGACGGTTCACGAGATGATCGACGCTTTTCTCGATGTTCGGGAAGATCCCGACGTCGGCGTCGTTTTGTTGACGGGCGCCGGTCCGCATAGTGACGGAAAATATGCCTTCTGTTCGGGCGGGGATCAGGGAATCCGCGGGACAGCCGGTTACATCGATGATTCTGGTGTTCCGCGGTTGAACGTGCTCGATTTGCAAAAACTGATCCGCTCGATGCCGAAAGTCGTGATTGCGTTGGTTGCCGGATATGCGATCGGCGGAGGCCATGTTCTCCATGTGATCTGCGATCTGACTTTAGCGGCGGAGAATGCGATATTTGGTCAAACAGGGCCGAAAGTTGGAAGTTTTGACGGCGGATTTGGCTCCAGTTATCTGGCGCGGATTGTCGGACAAAAGAAAGCCCGCGAGATCTGGTACCTTTGCCGTCAGTATAACGCTGAGGACGCGTTGGCGATGGGATTGGTGAACAAAGTTGTTCCGGTCGAAGAGCTTGAAGCGGAAGGCGTTGAATGGGCGCGGGAGATTCTTCAAAAAAGTCCGATTGCCATTCGCTGTTTGAAAGCTGCATTGAACGCCGATTGCGATGGACAGGCCGGTTTGCAGGAATTGGCGGGCAATGCGACCATGCTTTATTACATGACGGAGGAAGGCTCGGAAGGGAAGCAGGCATTTCTCGAAAAACGGAAGCCCGATTTTCGAAAATATCCGTGGCTTCCGTAAAACGGGAGCCCGTGTTCCGGATTCTCGATTGAGAAAACGCCTGTTGGGCGGCGGATCGGAGGAAGAATCGAAGTTTGTCATTTTTCCACAACCTGCTTTATTATCCGACCACGACATGCAAGGAGAGGCTACAGAGAGTAAGGGAGTCACCGATTCGATCGAAAACCGCCGGATATTCGTGCTCGGTTTCAATGCGAGCCATCAGCTTTTGCTTCGCCGGTCCGGGGATTTTTCCAATCGCTGGGAATTGAGCATTGTTGGCGGCGCCGAAGAAGGAGAAACGGCGGAGGAGGCCGCAGCGCGGATCGCGGGGCCTGAATTGAATCCGGTTTTTATCGAAGAGTTTGCTTCAGAAACCGGGGAGAATATCAGTCTTTTTTTTGCGACTCTCGCTGAAGGTTTTGCGGAGGAATCGGACGATTCGGGCTTTTTCAGTATTGCTGAAATTCGTTTGGGTCTAGCGGAGGCTCCGGAGACTTTTGCACCGGAAGTGGCGGCAGTTATCGGGCGAATCGATCCGCACCTGGTTCGGATTCCGTATCTGGAAAAGGGGCCGCACGAATACAATTATAGTTTTCGGCCGGAGAGGCAGCGGAATCGCTCGGTTTATCAGATCGATCAGGATTCGGCGCGGCTTTATCAAAGCGAACTTTGTCAGGCGATCAAGGAGATCAAGCGCGTCAATGAGCGGCGCTCAACGACGCCAACTGCGCTCGATTTTGGTGCCGTTTCTTATATCGTGCCGAGTCACTTCGGCTTTTGTCTCGGCGTCCAAAATGCGATCGAGCGAGCTTACGAGTGTCTTGCCGAGAACCCAGGACGTCGGGTTTATCTGCTCAGCGAACTGATTCACAATCCATTTGTGAATGAAGATCTTACGGCGCGAGGCCTGCGCTGTCTTCAAACTGACAGGGGCGAGCCGCTTATTGACCCGGAAACCGGTGTTGGCTACTGGGATCAGTTGAAGAAGGACGACGTCGTCATCATTCCGGCCTTTGGAGCGACCGATGAGGATAAGGTGCGTCTGATCGAGAAAGGAATTTCGATCAATCAATATGATGCGACCTGTATGCTCGTGGAAAAGGTGTGGAAAGCAGCGCAGCGATTTGGCCGCGCCGGTTACACCGTAATTATTCACGGTAAGGCCGAACACGAGGAGACAAAAGGAACTTTTTCCAATGCGTCGAAAGCGGCACCGTCGCTCATCGTTCGCGATCGACATGAGGCGGAGCAGCTGGCTGCTGTGATTCGCGCGATCGATCCGGCGGAAAAACGGAAGCTATTTGAGACTTTTGTTGGAAAACATACGCCCGGTTTTGATGTCGAACGCGATCTCGACCGGATTGCTGTTGTTAATCAGACCACGTTGTTGAGAAACGAAACCTTGCGGATTATCGAATTTCTGGAGGAGGTTTTAGCTGAGAAATTCGGGCAGGAAAATCTCGATTATCATCTCAATAGCAACAGTAAAGGGGACACGCTCTGTTATGCTACGCAGGTGAATCAGGATGCCTTGGAGCAGACGTTGGAGATGGATCTCGATTTTGCAATCGTTGCCGGCGGGAAAAATAGTTCGAATACCTACCAGCTTTACCGAATGTGTAAGGAGCGGCTTGATTCGCGCGCTTTTTATATTCAGTCGGAAAAGAATATCTTGAGTGCTGACCGGATTCTCCACGATCCATTTTCGCCCGGAGGAGTTGAGGAAGAACTGGATGGAACCGAAGAGCGGAAGTTTCTTTCGGAAACCGATCAACCGGTGCGGATCCTTTTGACCGGCGGAGCTTCCTGTCCCGACGGGATCCTTCAGCAGATCATTTTCCGCATCAATTCTTTCTTTCCCCCAGAAAAAATCCGTCCAGTTCGCGAGATTCTCGACGAACTCGATCAGATTGTTTGAACAGAAAAATGGAGCGAATTCTGCAAACTACGGGATTTTTTCTGCTTTTTCTGCTCCTTCCTTTTCTGAGCGGTTGTTTTCCTTCGGAACAATCACGGTCGAAACCGGAAGCTTTTGTTTTTGCGAGCGGAAGTGATGCTCAAAAGCTCGACCCGGCCGATGTCGATGATGGGGAAAGTGTAAACACCCTTGCGCAGATTTGCGAAGGACTCGTTCGTTTCCGGAGCGGAACCTTGGAAATCGAACCGGCATTGGCGGAAAGTTACGAGATTTCCGAGGACGGAATGACCTACACTTTTCAGCTCCGTGAAGGAGTTTCCTTTCACGATGGAACGCCGCTCGACGCGGAGGCGGCCGTCTTTTCGTTTCAACGTCAGATCGATTCCGATCATCCGGGACATCTCTCCGGATCAAATTTTCAATATTGGAATTACCTTTATCAGGATGTGAAATCGGTTGAGGCAACGGCGCCGATGACGGTCGAGTTTCAGCTGCATCAACCGAATGCATCTTTGTTGAATTCGCTCGCAATTTTCCCGGCTTTTTTGCTCAGTCCGGCATCGTTTGAGAAATATGGAGCGGAAGTTGTTCGAAATCCTGTTGGAACCGGGCCGTATCGTTTCGTTCGCTGGCTGCCGAATGAAGCGATTGTGTTGGAGCGAAATCCCGATTATTGGGGAGAACCGGCTGAATTTGAGCAATTGATTTTCAAAGTTGTGCCCGATAATACGGTTCGGGTTCTGGAGCTGCGGAGCGGTCAGGTTCATGCGATCGATGGTGTTCAACCTGCGGAACTTCCCGGTTTAGCGAATGATCCTCGCTTTACTATTTATCGGGAACCTGGTTTAAATGTCGGTTATCTGACTTTTGCGGAAACGGCTGTGCGATTGGCGGAGCCGGAGATTCGGGAAGCGATTGCGTGGGTGATCGATCGAGAAAAATTGGCCGAGGTTGCGCTCGATCAATCGGGAAGCGTGGCCCATTATCCGCTTCCTCCTGGATCACTCGGATTGCCGGAGAAGGAAGTTGAAATTCCTTACGATCCGGAAGCGGCGCGGGAGGTTTTGGCTCGGTATTCCGATCGTTGGCAAACGCCGTTGAGACTGCATGCGATGACAGCGCCGCGTGCGTATTTTCCTGATTCAGTTCGCGCGGCATCATTGATCCGGGAGGATTTGGCAAAAGTTGGCCTACAGGTCGAAATTGTTGCGCGCGATTTCAAAAGTCATCTCGATGCTTTGCGAAATGGTGATTTTGAAATGGCCCTGATCGGCTGGATTGGCGACAACGGTGATACGGACAATTTTCTCAGCATCTTCTTTGGAAGCTGGGCAGCGGAAAAAGGTGCGGCCACGAATTTCGCTTTTTACAAAAACGACGAAATGGACCATTGGCTCTATCAGGGACGGAAGGAAACGGATCCGGCAAAACGGCAGGAGATTTACGAAAAAGCTCTGGCTCTGTGGCGGCGCGATTTGCCTCTGATTCCTTTGGTGCACGGAGACACGATTGT
>DATGSL010000060.1:0-6856 GCA_035302665.1 Opitutales bacterium
TCAAACGCTCGATGAAACTCACGTTCTGCAATTCAAAAACGATGCGCCTTCCGACGACGATCTTGCTCGTTACGGCTTCAATCAACCGCAACGAGTGATTTCGCTCGGCGGCGACGGCGATTTTCAGCTCCTTCTCGGCGCCCATGTTCCCGACGCGAACGGATCGGCCATCTTCGCCAACCTCAGCACGAGCCGTTTTGTTTACACCGTCGATGCCTCGCTTTTGCGCGAATTGCCGGCCAACACCGATTATTTTCGCGACCGCTTGCTTCTTCCGCAACCAGATGGCGCCGTTATTACTTCCATCCAAATTCGCGAACGGGCGAGTGGAAATGTCCTCTTCAATGCTGAATTGCCAACGCCGGCAACAAGCTGGGAAACGGCGGTGGCAGATTTTTCCGAAAAAGAGGCCGCCGCGGTTCTCTCGCTTTTAAGCGAAATCCGTCATTTGCGGGTCAACCGATACATCCGAGATGAATTTTCATCCACGGTCGAAATCAACGGAGAGATGATCGAATTCCCATTTGTTTTCGAAGCAAAACTGCTTCTGGCTGGAGGCGAATCGCCGCGGCATTCGTCGCTCCTGCTCTATTTGAGCGATCGCCTCGGCGGAAGCACGGTCATCGCCGGCTCGTCCGATCTGAACGTGATCTTTTCCGTTCGTCAGGAGATGATCGACGGTCTCGCTCCGCTTCTTTACGACCGTCCCGAACCGATGGAGGAAGTAAGTCTTTCCACTGACGGTTGAGAAAATGTTCCGCCCATTTGATCTTCGATGATGCAGATCGATTTCAATCATGCCGCTTCGCTTTGACAGGCTCCCGCAAAAACTCCGAACGGGGTTGCGGGTTTTCCGTCCACTGTGGCTGGTCAGCACCCTCTTTCTGAGCGCTCTTTTACTCCTGCAACTGGTCGTCCTCATTATCGGATTCTTCGACCTCTCCGATCTGGCGATTCAACATCTGAAAGATCGGCTTCACGAGGAAGGATTCGACGCTGATTACGAAAAAATCCGCGCCGGTTTTCCCGATTCTTTGGTAATCAGCGACGCGACGATTTATTTAGCAAAAACCGGTGAACGGCTGGCAACAGTCGAGGCGGCGGAAGTCCAGTTTTCCCCGTTCGCTTGGTTAAAAGGCGGCTCGCCGATCGCAGGTGTTGCCCTTGCCGGGATCGATCTCTTCTGTCCGCCCAGTCATTCGCCGAACGGCACGGAAGAGAAAATCGCAATCGACGCCGATTTTCTCGTAGAACGGCGGTTGAAAGGATGGCGCATCGAATCCTTAAAAGCCGAACTCGGAAATCTTTTCGTAAGCGCTTCCGGTGATCTGCCCGACTTGCCTCGAATGCCCAAAAAGCCGACCGACTGGCTCGGAGAAATTGAAAAAAACCTTCCCTCTGCGGTTCGCGCCCTCGATTTCCTCCGACAAACAGAAAATCCGCACCTCGATCTCCAGTTTTCCCGCAGCGAAGAGGGGCATCTCGAAGTCGCGGCCGAGCTTTCGAGCGAAAGGATCAATGCTTCTCCCGATCTGATTGTTCAGGAACCGGTTTTGAAAACGAAATGGAATTACGACGGTTTCTCCTGGACCGGGAAATCGGGCACCCTCCGCGCTTCCGAAATTACCTGGCAAGATGAAGTTACAGCGCGCGGTTTTAAAGGAAATCTCTTCTGGAATCCGGACGCAAAAAACTGGATGCCCGCATCGGCCAAACTCGACGTGCACGATATTGTCGCGGAGCCTGGAACGTTGAAAGATATTCAACTCGAAGTAACCGTCCGCGATGAACTCCAGTTTGAGGGCGACTTTTTTGCGTACTTTAACGAAGGCCCGATCGATCTTCACCTGCATCTCGACGGGAAAACCGGCGACGGAGAAGCGAGCTTTCGAGCGCAGGTTAATCCGACTCCGGTTCTGCAACACGAATTTGCACGCCAGTTCGGCCTGAAACGGGATCTTTTTTTTCGGACACCGATTTTTGCGACCGGCGAAGCAAATTTTAAAAACTGGGATTTTCTCAATGGCACGGCTTCGGCCAGGGCTCATACGGGAACGGCAGAAATCGACGGCGTCCTTTTTGACCGGGCGCGGGCCGAAGGAATTTTTTCGAGACATTTTATCGACGTCCCGTCCTTGTTTATCGCGGCGGAAGATTTTGAGGTCGATGCCGTTTATGAATTCGATCTGGCAACACGCGATTACCGGTTTTTGTTCAATGGAACTTTGCGGCCGCTTCATATCACTTCGTGGTTCGAAGATTGGTGGATCCATCTTTGGGAAGGAGTCGATCTGACCGGCCCGCCCGTAAAAGGCGATATCGACCTCCATTCGGTGCTCGGTCGATCCGAAGAAACACGTCTCACCGGATCGGCTTATGCGGAAGATTTTTTTCTCCGCTCCGTTCCCTTTAAAGAAGCGCGATTAAAATTATTCGCACTTCAGGATTACGCCGATATTTTTGATCTCGAAATCGAACGCGAAGAAGGACGCGCAACCGGATCCTTGCGCTATTGGGGAGATCCCGACGGTTCCGGATTTGGCAAAGTCGCTTTCAATATCGAATCTACGATCGATCCGGGCGATGTCGCACAACTTTTTGATTCGACCGGCCGGGGAATTTTATCGAGCTTCCGTTTTTCAGAACCTCCCCAACTTTCGATCGGCGGCATGATCTATGATTGGCCGCGCGAAGACCAAACCCGGGTCATTTTCAGCGGCCGAACTTCAGCACCGGTCGAATACGAAAACGTTCCGCTCGATTCCTTGTACGCCGAGGGCCACGTCATCGGAAATGACCTGATCCTTCCGGTGTTGGAAGGTGGTTTTGCCGGAGGTTCATTCAAAGCTCGGGCGGAAAAATGGGCCGATGATGCCGGCGAATATTTGGAATTCGGCGCCCATTTTACCGATGCGGACCTGACACGTGCGATCGAATCGGCCAAGCGTTGGCAGGCGTGGAGCGGATTTGGAGATAACGATGAAGTTCCAGGAGCGAAAATTGGCGGTCTCTTCGACCTCGACATCGAACTTTCGGGCCATTACGGCGATTTTACCAGCTTCTCCGGTGATGGTTTTCTCCAAGTGCGTGAAGCTGATTTGGCCGAAGTCCATTTGCTCGGCGTTCTGTCCCGATTGCTGAGTGTGACGCCTCTCGGCTTCACTTCCCTGCAATTCGATGAAGCCTTTGCCGCCTTTCAAGTTGAAAAAGAAAACCTGCATGTCTCCGAACTAAAGTTGACCAGCTCGACGTCCTCCATCAGCGGATCCGGAGATTATTCACTGACGGATGACGACCTCAATTTCCTGATCAAGCTGCACTTTATGAGAGAAAGTAAAATCCCGTTTCTTTCCCTCCTTCTGAGGCCAGTCCTCGATCCGATCGCACGGGTAATGGAAGTCCGATTGAGCGGTTCCCTTGACGATCCTCAATGGCGTTTCCTGCTCGGCCCGCGAAATATTTTGAGCAATTTGTCCAACCGTTCCGAACAAGATCAAGAGGACGAGGAAGCGCCCGAATCTCCGTAGCTTTTCTTTCCGTCCTTGATCAAAACCGGCCTCCCAGAGATGCTCTCTTCCTCCGAATGATTGTCAGGAGACAACGTCGGCAGGCAGTAATTATTTTTTAACATGCGAAAAGATTTTTTGGTCGGAGCCCACCTCTCCATCGCGGGAGGTCATCATAAAGCCATTGAAAAAGGAGAGGATCTCGGATGTGAGGTCGTTCAAATTTTTACAAAAAACAACATGCAGTGGCTGGCGGCACCTCTCACCGAAAAAGCGATCGAGACCTACAAAAAGAAAAAAGAGGAGAGCTCGATTCAAACCCTCTTTGGCCATTCCGGCTATTTGATCAATCTCGCAGCAACCGATCCGGAAAAACTCGAAAAATCGCGCGAATCGCTCCTTTTGGAACTCGAACGCTCATCGCAGCTCGAATTGCCGTTTCTTGTCCTCCATCCGGGCGCCCATCTCGGAGCAGGCGAGGAAGCCGGTATCGAAAAAATCGGTGAATCCCTCCGTTGGATTTTTGAGC
Organism: Opitutales bacterium; assembly: GCA_035302665.1. GTDB lineage: Bacteria > Verrucomicrobiota > Verrucomicrobiia > Opitutales > T3Sed10-336 > DATGSL01. The sequence continues at coordinate 4,036 of DATGSL010000060.1, forward strand.
GCTACGAGGGTTCGACTCGGATCGCACTTGAATCAACCGCCGGTCAGGGAACTTATCTTGGAGGCCGCATCGAACACCTGGCAGCACTGATTCAACAATCACCCGAACCCGAACGTCTCGCCGTCTGCCTCGATACATGTCACCTTTTCGTAGCGGGTTACGACATGCGAACCGAAGCCGATATCAACCATTTCATCGAGGAATTCAAAAAACACCTTCCGTGGGAAAACGTCGTGTGCGTCCACCTCAACGACAGCAAGGGCGACCTCGGCTCACATCTCGATCGACACGAACTTCTTGGCGAAGGAAAAATTGGCTGGGAATGTTTTCAAACGATCATGAACCACCCCGCCTTTGCCCATATCCCTCTTTGCCTGGAAACGCCGAAAGGAAAAGATGATTCCAACGATCGGAGAATGCTGGAAAAACTGAAGAACGCCCGCAAGGGATGATCAAAAAATCGATTTCCGCGGTTTTCCAATGAATTAATTTGCCAAGAAATCAGTTTTTCCGATACAATTTCGTTCAATGAAATCAATTAAATCGATCTTCGGAGCTGCTCTTTTTTCCACACTTTCCTTTGCGCTCATCGGCTGCCAGCCGGAGGCAGAAACAAATTCAACAACAGCTGCGGAAACTCCTGCAGAAGAAGATTCTGCGGAAGAAAATCTCGTTCGCGTGGCGATTGCCGAGCTTCAACCGACAGAAGGAAACAATGTTTCCGGAACCGTCACTTTCACAAGAGTCGAAGGCGGTATTCAAGTCGCTGTCGATCTCCAAGGCTTTGAAGAAGGTCCAAGCGAACGCGGATTTCACATTCATGAAATTGGCGATTGCTCCGCACCCGATGCCACCTCTGCCGGCGGTCATTTCAATCCGGAAAACCGTCCGCACGGACCGCGCGACAGCGAAGAGCGCCATATTGGCGATCTCGGAAATATCACCGTCGACGCTGACGGAACCGCGCGTAAGGAATTCATTGATCCGCTCCTCACTTTTGACGGGCCCAACTCGATTCTCGAGCGATCGGTAATCGTTCACGCTCAGCGCGACGATCTCGAATCGCAACCAACCGGAGATGCCGGTGGCCGCGTAGCTTGCGGAATCATCCAGATCGCCGAATACGAAAACTGATAGCCGAAAATCTCGGCGCCCTTTGGAGAAGGGCCGATCCGGACGCCTTTAGATCGATTTTTTTCAAAAAATGGTCGTTTTTGAAAAAATATCGATTTTATTAAAATTTTAACCCGGATTGGATCGATTTTTGCGAATGGAGGTACAGAATTCGTGGCATTCTTATGTCTCGAATGCTTGAAACTCCACAGAGTCTGACTCTACCTCAGATAATCGAAAGCAGCACTCTCTTCCTTATCCTGGTTCTGGCGTTAGTGCTGTTCTTCAAAAGCTCATCACCCCTGAGCAAATATTTTATTCCGCTTGTCTGCATCGCTGCGACGTTGTTGCGGATTCTCTATTGGGCGCAATACGGAAACGAACCTCAGTTCATGACGCCGCTCGTCAGTATCGTGGCCAGCTGGCTCTCGTAAAACCTTTCGACCAACGATTTCATCAAACAGGAATCAGCGGCTGCTGCTTTCCTCAATCCGTTGGCCGAGACTTTGGATATCGCGTCCAAAACCTTCGGCTGTCTGACATCCGGACAGAAATACGGCGACAAACGACGCGATTCCAAAAATTACAAAGCGAAACGTTATCCTTAAAGTATTGCTACCCATTGTTAAAAAATCATTTTCCGAATAACGAAACCGACAGATTGCAGAATCATTAAAACCACAGGTTAAACAACGAAATCTTGTCGTGCGCAAGTTTGAATTCCCGACTGCTTCCCCGCTTGCCATCCGGTTCGTAATTGTAAGAATAAGACCGTGAAAGAACTCCTGGACGAAATCTCTGATTCCGTAAAAAATCTCTACCATGAGGTTCTAGACCCGGTTGAAACCCGGTTTGCTTTCGAAAAACGACCCTCGGATGGGGAAGTTGCAGGCGGACCGCTCGTGCTGATTGTTGGAAATCACTCTTCCGGAAAATCGACTTTCCTCAATTATATGCTGGGCGAGCCAATCCAAAAAACCGGAATGGCGCCGACAGATGATGGATTCACCATTCTCCGCTACAGCGAAAAAAGGGAAGAACGGGACGGAATGGCAATCGTAACGAATCCCGAACTTCCCTTCTCAAGTTTGGCCGATCTCGGAGAAAATTTCCTTTCCCATTTCCGGATGAAATTGCTTCCGATCAACTTTCTGAAAGAGGTCACGTTGATCGATACGCCGGGGATGATCGACGCTCCGGACAAGGAATCGAGCCGCGGATACGATTTCGCCAAAGCCGTTCGCTGGTTCGCGGACCGGGCCGATGTCGTGCTCGTCTTTTTCGATCCCGATCGCCCGGGAACAACGGCAGAATCTCTCACAATTCTCACCGAATCGCTCAGCGGCCTCGATCACAAACTCCTCGTTGTGATGAACAAGATGGATGCTTTCCGCAGCATGCGCGATTTTGCCCGCTGCTACGGAACTCTCTGCTGGAATCTCGGAAAAGTGATCCGCAAAAAGGATATTCCACAGATTTACACGACTTTTGTGCCGGTGGAAGGCGCTTCCGAATCGGTGCTGCCACTTGATGACTTTGAAGTAGCGCGGGAGGAATTGATCACCGAAATCCGGCGCGCACCGATCCGGCGGGTCGACAATATGATCACTCATGTCGCCCAACATGCCAACCGGCTCCGGATGCACGCGCAGATTACCGATCATGCGCGCACTTTGCTCACCAGTTTTCGCGGAAAACTTTGGATCGG
>DATGSL010000061.1:0-4237 GCA_035302665.1 Opitutales bacterium
GACTTTGCTGAGGAACGGGCCGATTCAAAAATAACCCAACCGGTCGCAGCAGCGGCTCTGGAACTTCTCGAAATTGATGCGCGCGGCCTCGACGAGATGGACAAACGCATCCTCCAAGTCATCGCGCGGAATTATCAAGGAGGTCCGGTCGGACTTGGAACGATCGCAGTCGCCGTCGGCGAAGAAACCGAAACCCTCGAAGAGGTTCACGAACCATTTCTCATTCAGGAAGGTTACCTGAAACGAACTCCCCAAGGCCGGGCACTCACCGAACGCGGTTACGGAGCGATCGGTCTCGATGCGCCCAAAACGGCCGATTCCTGAAATCCGTTTTTTCGAAAAACCGCTATAGTTCGTCCTTCAAAATGGCAAAATCAGGACTGAAAAGGCGTTTGTAAAATCGCACAGCATAATTGTCGGTCATTCCCGCAAGGAAATCGCAGAGCAACCGCATCCGTTCCCGCTCCGTTTCCACTTCATCAAGCTGTCTCGAAAGTTTCGGCGGCAGGAAATCAATCAACCGCTTTCGATCCCGATCGAGATACGAATCGACGAGAGTCGCGAACATCCGTTTCAAAAAGAAATCGCCCTTATACTGAAGATGCTGAAGCGGCGGCGATAAAAACACGATCTCGCTCGCAAGCCTTGAATAAAGATCGGCTTCCTCGCGAACCGAACCGTCGATCTCAAGAGCAAAACGGTAGCGATTTGTCTCCGCGCTCAAAAGATTGTCGGGTCGTTTTACCAATCGGCAGCCTTTGATAAATTCGCCGATCTTTCTCCCGAAACGCGCTTCGACATCATCCTCTCGGATCGCTCGCAAAAGATTTTCAATATGCTCCTGCTCCGTCCGGCTCAGACCCGCCTCCGCAGCCCAACGTTCCACGTTATCCGGCGTGATAAATCCCGCGCGAACACCATCGACAATGTCATTGATCGAATAAGCGCTGTCATCCGCCCAATCCATAATCTGACACTCCAAACTCCGAAATCGATTTCGTTCCGCACCCGGCGAGAGCTGACGAAATCGGTCGCTGCCGAAAGCGAACACCAGATATTCCTCCTGCTCATCGTAAATGAAGTGATTATCCGGCTCGTCCAGTTCCTTGTAAAAAGTTTTGTATTTTAAAATCCCATCCAAAAAAGCGCGCGTCGGATTCATCCCGCGCGGCCGACCGGGCGTCGAGTAAATCGTCTCCGTAATGATCCTCAGACTCTGCGCATTTCCCTCAAAACCGCCGTAATCTTTCATCAATTGATTCAGCGACCGCTCCCCTGCATGCCCAAATGGCGGATGTCCAAGATCGTGCGTCAGAGAAATGGCTTCAACCAGATCGGCATCGACATAAAAATCGGGTTCAAGAATCTCCCCCTGATAAAGAAGGTAGCGACAAATCGACCGCCCAATCTGAGCAACTTCAAGCGAATGAGTCAGTCGCGTCCGATAAAAATCGAATTCGCCCGCCAAAAAAACCTGCGTTTTGTTCTGTAGCCTCCGAAATGCCGGCGTGTAAAGAATCCGGTCCCGATCGACCTGAAAAGGCGTGCGATAATCGGTCGTCCGCGGCGCGCCGAGATACTCCAGATCAAAGGCGCTGTAAAAGCGATTGTCCATGATGAACAAAAGCTTAGACAACCGTAACCTTTCTGTCGAGACGGAACCAAGACAACGAATCCGGGAAAATCTCCTTTTCAAAAATCATTTTACCTTGAGGAAAAAAGCAAAGCATGAACATTTGATCACCGATGAACAAAAATCAGCCGCAACCGATCCGGGGCCGCGGAGCACGATTCAATCCCACCAACCGATTCGAATCGCTGCAAATCGAACTCGACCCGGAAGAGGCCGCGCAACCGGACAAACCGCAAACACGGTATTTCGACGACAATTCCGGCACGATCATCTCCCGCAACAACAGTCCCGATGTCGGTTTTTCCGCCAGCGTGAATCCTTACCGCGGCTGCGAACATGGCTGCATCTACTGCTACGCCCGCCCAACCCACGAATTTCTCGGTTTTTCCTCCGGTCTCGACTTTGAATCACAAATTCTCGCCAAAAGAAACGCACCCGAACTTCTCCGACACGAACTTTCATCCAAAAAGTGGATTCCGCAGGTTCTCGCAATGAGCGGAATCACCGATCCTTACCAACCGATCGAACGAAAACTGGAGATCACCAGAAAATGCCTCGAAACCCTCGCCGCTTTCAAAAATCCGGTTTCCCTGATCACAAAAAACCACCTGATCACCCGCGATATCGACGTGCTGAAAGAAATGGCAAATGAAGAGCTCGCTTCCGCCAATATCTCTGTCACAAGCCTCAATCCGAAGCTAACAGCCATCCTCGAACCGCGAACCAGCCGACCGGAACTCCGGCTGCGCGCAATCGAAAAACTCGCCGCCGCTGGCATTCCGGTAAATGTGATGATCGCTCCAATTATTCCCGGACTCAACGACGAGGAAATTCCAGCAATCGCCGATGCAGCTGCCTCCGCCGGTGCGCGGACCGCCGCCTTTACGATGGTCCGCCTTCCTTATGCCGTTGCGCCGCTTTTTGAAGAATGGCTGGAACAACATTTCCCATTGCGAAAAAAGAAGATCCTCGACCGCATCCGATCGATGCGAAACGGAAAACTAAACGATTCAGATTTTGCCTCCCGAATGCGCGGAAAAGGGATTTTTGCGGAACAGATCCGACAACTTTTCCACGTCAGCATCCGCCGCGCCGGACTCGACCAACCCCGTCCACAACTCCGAACCGATCTGTTTCGGATTCCCGGCCGCCCAAAACAGCTCGATCTCTTTTAACCGAACGAAGAGCCCGATCGTTTTTGCCGTGGCGTCTCCTTGGTCTTCCGAAAAAGATATGGCTAATGCCCCCGTTCTGACCTATCTTAATCGCTATGAACCACTACAACTATGCAGAGCGGTTAAAAGAAGTTTGGGAGAATGCCGTCGAAAAATACGAACAAGGCAGTCGCAACGTCAGTATGTTTTTTGACGGAATGGAGCTCGATTTTCTCCGCGATATCGGGACGACTCCGGCCGAAATTTACGATTTTGCAGAAGATTTTTGCGAGAGCAAAGAGCCATCCCTGGAGACATTTCTTCTCGTGCAATCGGTTCGACGGGAATACTTCCTCGAAGCTCAGGGTGGGAAGTTTACCGGCGTTCAAATCAACGTCGAAGATCTTCCATCCAAAGACGAAGCAGTCCGCGACCTCAAATGGCTTCCGCGCCTGATAGGAAAAGCAAAAGCAAAACTCCGGGGCGAAATGCCGAGCACCCTGATGTTTTGCTGCGGTGGCGACCGCCGTTTCTTCAAAACCCACGACATCCACCCGGCCGAATTCCTCCGCGCCACCTGGCGTTTCGAAAATGACGACGAAGCCCTCATCGACTGGACCGTCGCCCGCAGCCAGAAAAAATTGTAGATTTCAGCCCGTTGGCGGTTCCTCATAGAAAACCGCCAACGAGATCACGCAGAAGCTCAGGAACTCCCGACGGCGCAAAAAGCCTTGTCGGAAAAAGGGGAAAAAGGCTAATCTTTGCTGCATGACCTCTATTCCCCGACGCGCTGCGTTTTCTTCCAATGAATTTCTCGTGCTGACCGCGATCTTTGCTATTTTGATCGCGATTCTGATTCCGGTTGCGAGCAAAACCCGCGATCGCGCTCGCGCCGCCGTTTGCGCGTCGAATCTCGGACAGTTGATGAACGCCATGTATGCGTACGCGGACGATCATGACGGCTCTTTTCCCGCAGCAACAAGTTTTCCCGAACCGTCAATACCTATAACTTCGAACACCTGGCACGCTAGGCTATTGCCATATGTCGAACCGCCGGCCGATGCGGCCACCGCCTTTTCCTATTGGCGATCGAGTTCCCCCCAACTGACGGTCTTTACCTGTCCGACGTCGATCAATAAAGTCGAACGCTTGCCAGATTCGACCGGGGTCTATGTGAAGCCCTGGTATATGTACGGCATCAACGTCGATCTGATTGAAGCCGTTTACGGGCCGACATCCTATCGCAACGGTATCAACCTTTCGATCGATGAATTACTTCATCCTTCCGAAACCATGGCGATTTTCGAAACGGTCGACTGGCGGGCAAAGTACACCCGGGAGATCATCGGGCACAAAAATGCCCTTATTCCGCACGGCATGGCGGCCAATGTCGCCTTTTACGACGGAAGCGTCCGGCGAATCTCGCACACCGACCTGGTGGCCTACCCAC
>DATGSL010000062.1:0-2404 GCA_035302665.1 Opitutales bacterium
CCGATATGGTTCGCTCGACCCATTATCTGGAGATCATCGAGGAGGAAAACCTGCTCGAAAATGCCGACAAGATGGGTGCGTATTTTCTGCGCGGTTTAGAGGATATTCAGAAAGATGAGCCGTTGATCAGCGCGGTTCGGGGACGCGGGTTGATGCTCGCCTTTGATCTGCCCGATTCGGAGACGCGCGGTGCTTTTTGGAAAGCGCTCTACGAGCACGGAATTCTGGCGATCACCTGTGGCGATCGTTCGATTCGCTTCCGTCCGACTTTGGATATTCGGACGGACGAAATCGATCGGGTTCTCGAAGGTGTCCGCAACCTATGTCAGAAAATGGGATCGATGGAAACGACCGCAAACTAACCTCCTTTTTCAGCTTTTTTCTGTGCAGACCATTCTTAAAAATTTAGGGCTTTCGGAGACAAATCCCGGCGTTTTTTCCGGTACCTGGTCCGGGAGCGGGGAAGTTCGTGAGAGCATTTCGCCGATCGATGGCAAAGTGATCGCTTCGGTTCGTGAAGCGACAGCTGACGAAGTGGAAACCGTCACCGCTCGCGCCGTGGAAGCTTTTCGCTCGTGGCGAACAGTTCCAGCACCGCGGCGGGGAGAAGTTGTCCGTCAACTCGGCGAAGCTTTGCGCAATGCGAAGACTGATCTCGGGAAGCTGGTCAGTTTAGAATGTGGAAAAATTGTTCCCGAGGCCGAGGGCGAAGTTCAGGAAATGATCGATATCTGCGACTTTGCGGTTGGCCTTTCCCGGCAACTTTATGGATTGACGATGCCGTCGGAACGGCCGGGACACCGGTTGATGGAGCAATGGCATCCGCTCGGACCGGTCGGCGTGATCACGGCCTTCAATTTTCCGGTCGCGGTCTGGTCTTGGAATAGCGCGCTGGGGGCGGTTTGCGGCGATTCGATCGTATGGAAACCGTCGGAAAAAACGCCTTTGACTGCGATTGCGGTTATAAAAATCGCCGAGAAAGTCTGCCTGGCAAATGGAGTCGATCCGGCGATTTTTTCCCTTTGTTGCGGCACGGCGGAAACGGTGGGAAAACGAATCACAGCCGATTCGCGTTATCCGTTGATTTCCGCAACCGGTTCTACTCCGATGGGAAAAGTGGTTGGGGAAGTGGTCGCCAGTCGTCTCGGACGTTCTCTTTTAGAACTTGGGGGAAACAACGCGATCGTCGTGGCTCCGTCAGCTGCGATCGATATGGCTGTTTCGGGAATTTTCTTTGGAGCGGTCGGAACGGCGGGACAGCGTTGCACGACGACTCGCCGTGTGATTGCCCACAAGTCGGTGATCGATACGCTGCAGGAGAAGCTTCTTTCTGCTTATAAAAACGTTCGGATCGGAAATCCGCTTCAACCGGAAACCTTGATGGGCCCGCTGATTGACCGCGACTCTGTTGCGGCGATGCAGCGCGCTTTGGAGCAGGTCCGCGAGGAAGGTGCTGAAATTCTCTACGGCGGCGATCGGCTTGAAGGAAACGATTATCCGGGCGGCTGTTATGTGACGCCGTGCCTCGTTCGTGCGGAGAAACAGCTTCCGATCATGCAGAGCGAAACTTTTGCGCCGATTCTCTATTTAATTCCCTACGAGGATTTTGATGAGGCGATTCGGATACACAACGACGTTCCTCAAGGTTTGAGTTCGGCGATTTTCACAACCGATCAACGGGAGGCGGAACTCTTCGTGAGCGCGACTGGAAGCGATTGCGGAATCGTCAATGTGAATGTCGGAACGAGCGGAGCGGAAATCGGCGGTGCCTTTGGCGGGGAAAAAGAAACTGGAGGCGGACGTGAAAGCGGAAGCGATTCCTGGAAGATTTACATGCGGCGTCAGACGAATACGATCAATTATTCGAAGGAACTTCCTCTGGCGCAGGGGATTAAGTTCGAGTGAATCCGTTTGGTTGATTGAAAAGCGGCAGGAAGCCACTTCTACTTTTTGCTAACGGCGTATTCATTCGAGCATGACCATGCTGTCCCGGTGGACGATTTCGTAACGGTTTCGGCCGGGGAAGAGGGCGCGGATTTCCGAAATATCCTTTTGCTGGATTTGTGCGATCTGGCTCGACGAGAATTGGGAGATTCCACGGGCAATCGTGTCGGAAGCGGGGCCGGCGATGTTGATTATTTCGCCGACTCGGAAATCGCCGTCGACAGCGGTAATTCCTTTCGCAAGCAGACTTCGGCCCTCGTTGAGAAGAGCGTCGCGCGCGCCGGCGTCGATCGTGACGGTGCCGCTCGGCTGTTGAAAAAAGGCGAGCCAACGTTTTTTTGATTCGAGAGGTGCGCCGGAGGGAACGAAAAATGTGCCTGGGTTTTTCCCGGCAAAAATCTGTGGAATCACATTTTCGACGCTTCCGTCGGCGATAAAAACTCCGCAGCCGGAACGATTG
>DATGSL010000063.1:0-5637 GCA_035302665.1 Opitutales bacterium
ATATATTTTGCAGGTCGGCGATTCGCTGAACGGTCGGCTTCTTGTGATCGATACACTTGGAACTGAATTTCAGGCGATCCGGATCAAAAAGGATCCGAATTGTCCACTCTGCTCGGCCGCGCCGAGAATTCGTTCGATCAACGCGGCGAATTACGATCATTCATGCGAATTCGATGAATCGGAGGCTTTTCCTGATAAAGGTGTTACGCCGATCGAAATCGATGTTGAGGAAACCAAAGAAACGCTCGAGAAGGAACCCGATTCGGTTTTGCTTGATGTGCGCGAGCCGTTTGAGTGCGGGATTTGTCAGATCGAAGGAAGTCTTGCGATTCCGATGAGAGAAGTGCCGCAAAAGCTCGACCAATTGCCGCGCGACAAGCGAATCCTTGTTTATTGCCATCACGGCGGACGGAGCCGTCAGGTGACCGAATTTCTGCGGGAGCAAGGTTTCGAGCGAGTTTCGAATATTGCCGGAGGAATCGACGCGTGGGCGGTTAAATTTGATCCGGCGATGCAGCGGTATTGAATCGTGCCGCCGGATCTTTAGGCGGTTGCGCGATTAAAAGGGGTCGTTGTCGATGCTGTAATCGGTCGTATCTTCGGGGAGCGGCGGCTGATCGCCTGATCCGCCGGCTGCGCCTCCGGCGAGCGGTTCAACGCGCCAAGCTACAAGATTGACGAAATAACGGTCGTTGTATTCGCGGCCCCGGATGTCGAAGTGGACTTTTACAGGCTGTTTTTCCTTAAAATCGTTCAGAAGTTCGACCTTATCCTGCAGGCACTCGAATTTGATGTCCTGTGGATATTGACCCTCGGTTGTGACGACAAATTCGCGTTTTGAAAAACCGCTGTCGAATGTTTGCGTATCAAAGATCACTTTGATCGATCCGGAAATTTCGTAAGACATTTTCTTAAGAGAAAGGGGGCGCGGGAAAAAGTCCACCTTTGAGTTCGGTTCGTCGGCACTCCGCGAATTTTTAGGTCAAAGTAGAAGTCGCTTCCAGCCGCTTTCCGTAATTAGAAAACGGTTGGAAGCTGACTTTTTACTTTTTAAGATCGGCGGACCTCAGTCGTGGAAATCTTTTCCCTGACTGCCCGATTTTACGTAACCTTTCCGGATAACGAAATCTCCGAAACGTTCACCTTCTTCGCGCGTTTTCGCATAATCCTGAATAATTGGACGAAGGATTTCGACAATTTCGGTATCTTTTACTTCCGCTTTGTAAAGTTTGCTGAGCCGATCGCCGATGAAGGAAGCGCCGAGATAGAGATTGTAACTGCGCGGGTTCCGTCCGACGAGACCGATCTCCGCCAAGTAGGGGCGGGCGCAGCCGTTCGGGCAGCCGGTCATGCGGATGGTGATCTCATCGTCGCGCAATCCGGCTTTCTCCAGAATCTCGGTCAATTCCGTAACCAATCCCGGGAGAAAACGTTCACTTTCCGCGAGGGCGAGGGCACACGTTGGAAAAGCAACGCAGGCCATCGAGTTGAGACGGAGACCGGGAAGATCGGTGCCGATGCCGACATTGTGTTCGCGCAGAATCGTTTCGATTGTCTCCTTTTTTTCGGGAGCGACAGCGCCGATGATCAGATTCTGGTTCGGCGTCAGACGGAAATCTCCGTCGTGGATTTTTGCAACTTCGCGCAGGGCGGTTTTTAGCTTCCAGTCCTCGGTATCTTTGACCCGGCCATTTTGAATAAAAAGCGTCAGGTGCTCTTTTCCGTCGGTACCGTGGATCCAGCCGTAACGGTCGCCGCGCGTTTCGAAAGTAAAGTCGCGGATTTCTCCGAGTTTATAGCCGAGCCGCGATTCGACTTCGCTGCGGAACCAGTCGAGTCCGTGCGTATCGATCGTATATTTCAAACGCGCGTGGAGCCGTTCGACGCGGTTGCCGAAATCGCGCTGAACCATCACCACTTTTTCCGCGACATCGATCACTTGATCGGGTGTGCAAAAGCCCATCAGATCGGCGTTGCGCGGATAGGTGTCGGTTCGGCCGTGAGTCATTCCCTGGCCGCCGCCGACGGTGACATTGTAGCCGACGATTTTGTCGTTTTCGATGATCGCGATGAAGCCGAGATCGTGGGCGTAAACATCGACGTCGTTGCTCGGCGGAATGGCGAAAACCGTTTTAAATTTCCGCGGTAAATACGTTTTGCCGTAGATCGGCTCGTGTTCCTCAACTGGATTTCCGTCGAGATCTTTGAGCCGCTCTCCGTCGAGCCAGATTTCGTGATACGCCCGGCTTTTCGGGAGAAGGTGCAAACCGGTGGCGCGCGCAAGTTCGAGAACTTCTGCGTGGTGTTTCGATTGAAACGGATTCGGATTCGCCATCACGTTTCGGTTGACGTCGCCGCAGGCTGAAATCGTGTCGAGCAAGGCATCGTTCACCGCGCGGATCGCCGGTTTCAGATTTCCTTTAATGATTCCGTGAAACTGAAAGGCCTGGCGGGTGGTGAGGCGAAGTGTTCCGTTGGCGCGTTCGTCGCTGATACGATCGAGTGCGAGCCATTGTTGAGGCGTGCAAACTCCTCCAGGAACGCGAACGCGCGCCATGAACGAGTAGGCCGGTTCGAGTTTTTTCTTTCTTCGCTCGGCCCGGACATCCCGGTCGTCCTGCTGATAGATCCCGTGGAATTTCGTCAGTTGGGTCGTGTCGGCCGAGACAGCGCCGGAAACCGGTTCTGCGAGTTCTTCGGCCAGATTTCCGCGGAGAAAATTGCTTTCGTATTTGATCGTCTCATTTCGGTGGAGCTTCGTGAGATCGGTTTCGATTGTTTTCATAATGTCGGTGCGGTTTGGTAAAATTAATAAACGTCGCGTTTGTACCGCTTTTCCTTGGTCAAACGACTCACGTAAGCTTTTGCGTCATCGGCGCTCAGGCCGCCTTCTTTGGAAACGATCTCCTGAAGGGCGAGATCGACGTCTTTGGCCATATAATGCATGTCGCCGCAGACGTAAAAATGCGCACCTTCTTCGAGCCAGCCGTAGATTTCCCGGCTCTTTTCAAGAAGTCGATGTTGGACATAGACTTTTGCCGGCGTATCGCGGGAAAAGGCGGTATCCATTCGCGTAAGGACTCCATCTTTCAGGTAATCGAGCCATTCGAGCTGGTAAAGGAAGTCGTAGGAGAAACGCTGGTCGCCGAAAAAGAGCCAGTTTTTTCCTTTCGCGCCGGTTGCAGCCCGTTCTTCGATGAAGGAGCGGAAAGGCGCGATACCTGTTCCGGGTCCGACCATGATGATCGGCGTCTCGGGATCTTCCGGCAGGCGGAAACGGTTGTTCGGGTGAATATAAACTGGAATCGAATCGCCGACGGCAATCCGGTCGGCCAGATAAGTTGAGCAAACGCCCTTGCGCTTGCGGCCGTTGCTTTCGTAGCGGACGGTCGCGACGGTAAGATGAACTTCCTCCTCGCGCTCGGCCTGACTCGAAGCGATCGAATAAAGACGTGGCGGCAACAAGCGGAGAAGTTCGGTGAGTTGTTGCGGACTGACCTCGTCGCTCGGATAATTTGCAAAAAGATCGACGATCTCGCGGCCTTCTGTGTAGGCGTGGAGCGCTTTTGGATCGGCGAGCAGCTCTTCGAGCTTTTTGTTTTTCGTGAGCGCGGCGTATTCCTTGACAACTTTTCGGCTGAGAACGGTGCTGTCGAGTTCCTCAATCAGGATATCCCGAAGGGTTCCTGAAGTGCCGTCGGCCCGTTTTACTTCTTCCGCGCCTTTGAAACCGGTGGCGGAGATCAGATCGTCGACAACTTCGGGGCAATTGGCAGGTTTGATTCCGAGGGAATCTCCCGGAAGATATTGAAGACCGGAGCCTTCGAGAGAAAATTCCAGGTGCAACGTTTCCTTTTCGGAGCCGGTTCCGTTGAGAACGATCCGTTCGAGAAGTTCGGAGGGAAACGGATTTGCCTTGCTCCAGGTCGCAGCGGCGGGCGCCAATCCTGGCTGGGAAAGGATCTGAACGGCCGGAGCTGAAGCTGGTTGCGTCAATTTATCGAGCTCGGCCAAAACATCGTCGAACCATTTTTGGAAAACCGGTTCAAAATCGACATCGCACTCGGCGCGGTTGAAGATGCGGGTGCCGCCAAGCGCTTCGAGCCGGGCGTCGAAATCGTTTCCGATTTTGCAAAACTCGCTGTAACTGCTGTCGCCGAGACCGCAGACGGAAAACTTGGTGTTTTTCAGGTCAGCGCTGCCGTTGTTCATGAATTTTTCGTAGAATTCGGTCGCGCGGTCGGGCGGATCGCCTTCGCCCCAGGTGCTGACAATGACGAGGAGATTTTCGATCTTCTCCAATTCCTTTGGCTCAATATCGCCCATGTCCTTTAGCGCGGCTTTGTAGCCTCTTTTAGACAGCTCCTTTCGTGCCTGATCGGCGAGCGCTTCGGCATTCCCAGATTCCGTGCCGTAGAGGACGGTGACCGGAATCTTTGCAGCAGGTGCAGCAAGAGCGGGGGCGACCATCGGTTGTTGGGAGGAGCCGTTTGCGCCGGAGTATTGCCAACCTGCGAGGAAGCCGCTCAGCCATTGAATCTGCGTCGCTTGCAGTGTCGGGACGAAACTGTTGAGCCAAGCGGTTTGCTCCGGTGTAAAAGGGGCGTTGTCAGGTATCGGTGTCATTTTTACAAAGTTGTTCAGACAGATGAAAGATTTGGAAAATCAGCGGTTCATGAGGCCGGTCGTTGGGCTTGCCGCTCCGGAACGATCCGGGAGATCGGACAGCCGAACCGATTTCAATTTATTCGTTAAAAACCACTTTCTCGTTCTGCCTTTCATGCGTTTCAATCGATAGTAAAATGCCGTTATCTTTCATTTGTCGATAAAGAAAGTCAAGATAAGGTGGTTTGAAAATTTCGCGGAAGCCAAATTTATTCTATTAGGAGTTGATTGATAGTGGTTTAAGGCTTAATTGGAAGGCGCTTTTTCGCACGAATTTCAATCGAATCGAGAGGTTTGAGAGAGGCGAAATGATCGGCGGTCATTCGATTTCAGCCGAATCAACGACCGAACGCTTGCTTTTTGATCGGAAATTATGCTGAACTCTTTCTCCCGGGACCTATTTCTTCCACAGGGCGGCCCTTACTCTTAGCGAACATTCTCCATGAAAAAATCGATACCTTTTTTTGCTGCAATGGCACTGATTTTCACCGCGACGATTGCAGGGGCATCGATCGATCCGGCGCGTTATGGCGATGTGATGGAGTTGGGTGAACCGCTGACCACTGTTTCGATTCAGCATTGTGTCGTCGGAACGGAAAATGGCGAACCGATGGCTTATTACACGGTCGCTGGGGATCCGGCTCTTTTTCACGTTGTTTCGGTCAACGACAATCAGCTGCAGGGGATTTACGAACTTCCCGGTGCGATCCGGTCATGGAATCATGTGATCGCGCCCGACGGCACGGTTTACATTGCAGGGGTCGTGAGTAGAGGATCGGCTCATCTTTATCGTTATTTTCCTGGAGAAAAACGGGTAGAGGATCTCGGCGCGGGTGTGGAGGGACATCGTTTTATCTGGGCTTTGGCAGCGGCGGAGGATGGACGGATTTATGGCGGAACCTGGGAGGGAGGTCACGTTTTCGAATACGATCCGGCAACGGATGAAATCCGCGATCTTGGGCGGGTCGATCC
>DATGSL010000064.1:0-4545 GCA_035302665.1 Opitutales bacterium
GGTTTTGAAAAAAACGGCCAAAAGGTGCATACTTTCGAAACTCTTCAAGCGAAACTCTCGCCCGGTTTCGAACTGGCTAGACGGCGGGATCTTCCTTTTCTCATTCGCGAACACGCACGCAAATTTCAATGGAGCGTTGCCGAGGCGACGACTTGGATACGGCGCGGATAACCGAAGAAAGTTTCCGCGCAAACCATTTTGAAAACTTCAGATCAATCGAGTTCAAACGGCGGCACAATCGCTCAACCGGGACATCTTTATGTCGTCGCCACGCCGATCGGCAATTTAAACGACATCAGCTCGCGCGCTGTTTCCCTCCTTTCGAGCTGCGATCTGATCGCCTGTGAAGATACGCGAACTTCCGGTTTTTTGCTCGCCCATCTCGGAATCAAAAAACCGACAACCTCCTATCACGATCACAACGAGAAGGAAAAATCGCTCGAACTAGTGGCCGCGCTCGAAGAAGGGAAATCGATCTGCCTGATTTCCGACGCCGGCACACCGGCCATCAGCGATCCCGGATTCCGGATCGTTCGCGAATGTCGGCGGCGCGGCCTTCCGGTTGTTCCGGTTCCGGGAGCTTCGGCCTTGATTGCAGCCTTGAGCGCTTCCGGTTTGCCGACAAATGGTTTTTTCTACGCTGGTTTTCTTCCGCCAAAATCGGCTGCTCGCCGACGGTTTCTGGAAGCTCACGCCGATTTTCCCTACACGATCTGCCTCTACGAATCGTCGCACCGGATCACGAAATTTCTGGCGGAGATCGTCGATGTTCTCGGACCGGATCGCTGCATTTCTCTTTCAAAAGAAATCACCAAACGGCACGAAACCTTTCTGACCGGAAAAGCTGCCGAAGTGGAGAAGCAACTTCTCTCGATGAGCCGAAAAGGAGAATTCGTGCTGTTGATCGCTCCAAAAGATTTCAGCCTCGGCACCGACGAAGCCTAAACGATTTCTTTCAAAAAATTTCCCGCCCTTTCGGCTACTTTCTCTTTTTCGTTTAGCAAAGTGCAAGGTCCCATTCCGCTGAATCTTGCACTCCGCGCTCTTCATTCTTCCAAACCGAGCTGACTTCCTCCCTTCGCAGCGGAATCGGGGTTATCGGAAAAGTTGGCATCGAATTCGCTAGGTAATGCGAGCAATGCCCGCCGGTCGGCGATTTTTAAGGCATTTTCCGACTCGATCAGCACAAATGGAAGAATCGATTTTAATTACAGGAGGTTGTGGCTTTATCGGCTCCCATCTTTCACGGGAGCTTTTGAGCCGCGGTTACCGGGTCCGCATTTTGGACGACCTTTCTCCACAGGTTCATGCGACGGGAATCCCGGAAAACCTTTTGCCGGAGGTCGAGTTCATCCAAGGAGATATCCGGGATCGTTTTGCCGTTAAAAAAGCACTGGAAGGAATCGACGGAGTTTTTCATTTGGCGGCAGCGGTCGGTGTCGGCCAAAGCATGTACGAGATCGAGCATTATACATCGGTCAACAACATCGGAACGGCCGTTTTGCTCGAAGCCTTGATCAAACGTCCGGTCAAGAAACTGGTCGTCGCTTCAAGCATGAGTATCTACGGCGAAGGGCTTTATCGCGACAGCGCCGGACGGATCGTGCCGGGAAAAGATCGATCGCCTCAACAACTTCGCTCGGGGCGATGGGAGTTGACCGACGAGGAGGGAAATCCTCTTTTTCCGATTCCAACTTCCGAAACCAAAGAAGCAGCTCCGGCTTCGGTTTACGCATTATCGAAATTCGATCAGGAAAAGATTTGTCTGATCGCCGGCCGTGCCTACGAAATTCCCGCCACCGCACTCCGTTTTTTCAATGTTTATGGACCAGAACAGGCGCTTTCCAATCCGTATACGGGTGTTCTCGCCATTTTTGCCACCCGGATTCTAAACGGGAATCGGCCGATTATTTTCGAAGATGGCCGTCAACAGCGGGATTTCGTCAATGTCCGCGATATCGCACGAGCGTGTCGACTCGCTTACGAAACACCGGAAGCTGCCGACGAAGTCTTCAATATCGGCAGCGGGCGATCGTATACCATTCTCGAGATCGAAAAGAGCCTTCGCCAGGCGCTGAACAGCGAAAGAATCGAACCGATAATTTCAGGAAAATATCGTCAGGGCGACATCCGCCACTGCGTCGCCGATATCAGTCGCGCACGCGAAATTCTGAATTTTGAACCGGCGGTCGCATTCGAAGAAGGCATTGGCGAATTTGCCGCCTGGCTCGATGGGCAGATCGTCATCGATCAAGTCGATGCAGCTGGTGCCGAACTCGCCAAACGAGGACTCACTCAATGATGTATTCCAATGAAACCGCAGGCAGAGGAAGTTTAAATAATGAGCAGCGGCCGATCTTCGGATTGCTCGAATGGTTTCACATCGGCGACGAAGCGCGGGTGGAAGAGATTTTGGCCGATGCTGCGGCGCTCGGTGTCGAATACATCCGCACCGGAGTTTCGTGGGCTGATTTTTTTACAAAAGAAGGTCCCGATTGGTACGACTGGCTGCTTCCGAAACTCTCTTCCCAAGTTCAAATTCTGCCCTGCTTTACCTATACCCCGCCCTCCGAAGGAATCGTTCCAAAGGTTTCCTCTCCGCCGCGCGAACCAAAAAAATTTGCCGATTTTCTCGATGTCGCTATCAGCCGTTACGGACATTTCTTCGATCAAGTCGAACTCTGGAACGAGCCGAACGGATTGGTCGATTGGGATTGGCGGCTCGATCCGGAGTGGAAGATTTTTAGCGAAATGATCGGGATGGCCGCCCATTGGGCCAAACACCGCGGAAAGAAAACGGTTCTCGGTGGTCTCTGCCCAACCGATCCAAACTGGATGGACCTGATGGCGCGGCGGGGCGTTCTCGATAAGATCGACGTCCTCGGCATCCACGGTTTTCCCGGCACGTGGGAATTCGATTGGACCGATTGGAGCGAAAAAGTAAGCAGCATCCAAGCCGTTCTCGATCGTTACGATCTCGCCTGCAAAATCTGGATCACCGAAGCCGGTTACTCGACCTGGCGCCACGACGAATTCAATCAGCTGATCCATTTCGCTCAAGGAATGAAGGCGCCGGTCGAGCGGGTTTATTGGTATTCGGCTCGCGATCTGAAACCGGATCGGGCTCATCAGGAAGGTTTTCGACAGGATGAACGCCATTACCATCTCGGTCTGAAATCTGCCAACGGTCGTCCCAAACTCCTTTTCCGGGTTCTTGAAAATCACGGTATTGACGGGCTGCAAAAACTAAAAGCAATGGCCCAACCTGCGTTACCCAAAGTTTTTACAACTCCGATGGCCATCAAAACTTACCAGCAGCCTGAGCAGATGAATTCCAAAAACAAAAGTGGTTCTTCTCTCATCACTGGCGGTGCCGGATTCATCGGAATCAACCTCGCCGACCGCCTCCTGTCGCAGGGCAAAAATGTGTTGATTTTCGACAACCTTTCGCGCCCGGAAGTAGAGAAAAACCTTCGCTGGCTCCAGGCAAAATATCCGAAAAACCTGCGGGTAGAGATCGCCGATGTCCGCAATCGCTTCATTTTGGAAGCGGCGGTGAAGGAGGCCGACGAAATTTATCATTTTGCCGGGCAGGTCGCTGTCACTACGAGCCTGACGGATCCGGGAGCCGATTTTGAAATCAATGCGCGCGGGACGCTGAATTTAATCGAAGCCCTCCGGAAGCTCGAAAATCCGCCGCCCCTCCTTTTCACATCGACCAACAAAGTTTACGGAGCTCTTTCGCAACTCCCTCTGCAAAAGCAGGAAGAATTTTACGAACCGGTCGATGAGAGAATCCGGCGGCACGGGATCAGCGAATCGTGGCCACTCCAGTTCCAAACTCCTTACGGATGTTCGAAAGGAACCGCCGATCAATACGTTCTCGAATATGCGCGATCGTTCAATTGTCCCGCGACCGTTTTCCGGATGAGCTGCATCTACGGAACCCACCAATTCGGAACGGAGGATCAAGGTTGGGTCGCCCATTTTCTCCTGCAGACGATGGCTGGAAAACCGATCACGATCTACGGCGATGGTCGCCAGGTTCGCGACGTTCTTTTTATCGACGACTTGCTCAATGCGATGGAGCTGGCCCAACAACAGATGAACCAGATCAGCGGCCGGGCCTTCAACATCGGCGGCGGACCGAAAAACAGCCTCAGCCTTCTCCAATTGATTTCCCTGATCGACGAATTGAGAGGAATTGAAACCGACTTCACCTTTTCCGACTGGCGACCTGGCGATCAACCGTGGTTCGTCTCCGATATTCGCGCTTTTTCCAACGCCACCGGCTGGAAACCAAAAACATCCATTCCGACCGGAATCAACGCTCTCTATCAATGGGTGCGGGAGAATCAGCCGCCACAACAAAAAAGAGCGCGAAAGCGTTCCACTGCGCGGATTCAACAAAACCGGATCCGCTCCCCGAAACATCCGACGATGAAAACATGATCATCCCTTCGACCATGCGCGCCGCTATCATTTCACAACCGAAAAAAATCTCCATTCAATCGGTTCCGCGTCCGGTGCCGAAATCGACGGAAG
>DATGSL010000065.1:0-6764 GCA_035302665.1 Opitutales bacterium
AAATCGTTCAGCCCGACCGCCGCCGTCGCCGATCGAACGGATCCGATCGCTTCCCCGATCCGCCCGGCTTCATTAAAAGCCGGAATCAATACGCTGAGAAACGGCTTCTCCCGCCGATCCGTGAAGGATTTCATGAAGCAGAAAATCGGCTAACTGAACATCCCGCGCAAGCGCGCCGAACGCTTTGAACAACGCCAAATCGGCCCAGCCACCATCCCCCTTCCGATCCAATACAAAAAGCCCCTTCTTTTTCCGAAGAGGCTTTTGAAATTCCGGCAACCCGATCGGTTGCCGACGTCCCGCCTTGCAGGAGGCGAAAAAACGCTACCTTACCAAGTGCGTTTTTTGTGACGGTTCGCTTTTGAGCGCTTGCGACGCTTATGTTTCGAAATTTTGAGACGACGTTTTTTCTTAAGATTACCCATAAACTTGCCTGATAAAAAGAAAACCGTGGGACAACATCAGGCTTTTGTAAAGTTATTTTTTCACAACAAAACCGTTGAAAGCCGTCGATTGAAAGAAATATCGATTGCCAATCGGTGATTAAAATCGGCAAACTCATTCCCTATGACTCTCATTACAGACATCCGCGCACGGGAGATTCTCGATTCCCGCGGCAACCCGACGATCGAAGTCGACGTTGAGCTATCTGATGGCTCTATCGGTCGCGCTGCGGTTCCTTCCGGAGCCAGCACCGGCGAAAATGAAGCCCTGGAGCTCCGCGATGGGACCTTGTCCGCAGAAGCCAGCAGCGGAATCGACCAAAAACGCTATCTCGGCAAAGGAGTGCTCAAGGCAGTCGAAAATGTCCACGAGTTGATCGCTCCGGCCCTTCTCGGACTCGATGCGACCGATCAGCTACTGATCGACCGGACAATGCTCGAACTCGACGGAACGCCGACCAAAAAGAATCTCGGAGCCAACGCCATCCTCGGCGTTTCCATGGCAGCCGCACATGCTTCAGCCTCCGCAGTCGGCCTTCCTCTCTACAAATATCTCGGCGGACCAAATGCAAAAGTCCTGCCTGTGCCGATGATGAATATCATGAACGGAGGCGAACATTCCGACGCTCCGATCGATATTCAGGAATTCATGATCATGCCGACCGGTGCCGATAGTTTCCGTCACGCACTGCAAATGGGCACGGAAATCTTCCACGCCCTCAAATCGGTTCTTCAAAGCAAAGGTCTTTCGACCTCAGTCGGCGATGAAGGCGGTTTTGCTCCGAAACTCGCATCGAACGAGGAAGCTCTCGAAGTCATCGCCATTGCCGTGAAAAATGCTGGATACGAGCTCGGAAAAGAAATCTTTCTCGCACTCGACGTCGCAGCATCCGAATTCTACGACGCAGGCAGCAAAAAGTATGTTTTCAAAAAATCGGACGGCTCGCAGCGGAACGCTTCGGAGATGGTCGATTTCTACAAAGATCTCCAGAAAAGATATCCCATTATTTCGATCGAAGACGGTTTTGACGAAGACGATTGGGATGGCTGGAAGGAAATGACCGACGCAATGGCCGCCGATACACAGCTGGTCGGAGACGATCTCTTCGTAACGAATACCGAATTCCTCAAAAAAGGGATCGATATGGGAGTCGCAAACTCGATCCTGATCAAGGTCAATCAGATCGGCACCCTTACAGAAACCTTCGATGCCATCGAAATGGCAAAAGAAGCCCGTTACACATCGGTGATCTCCCACCGTTCCGGCGAAACGGAAGACACCACGATCTCCGATATCGCGGTAGCGACCAACGCTGGCCAAATCAAAACCGGCTCCCTCTGCCGCACCGACCGCGTCGCAAAATACAACCAGCTCCTCCGAATCGAAGAAGAGCTCGGGAAAAGCGCAATCTACGGCGGAAAACTCTAAAACCGCGAAAACCTTCCGTGCCGGCTGAATCGCTCAGCCGGCACTTTTGCCTCTCCGGAAAGATCGCACCCGATGCGCTTTCCGGATTTTTTTGGCTTCGATTTGATAAATTTTCGAGAACGTGACTTCGGAAAACTTCCGTTATGAAAATTTGAGAAATCCCCGAAAGCATTGATAAGCAAAGCACTGGAAATCACTCAGGTTTTTCCTGAGAATTTTCTCCGGCTGACAACATCAGGTTTTTAACATTCGTCGACGTGCATCTCACTCGATGAGAAGCACTTCCCGCCACCCCTACCCTTTTTTCTTGTGAGAACCCTTCGCGGTTGATTTCCTAAGGATTGTTGGCACATTCACTCGAACCCATTTTAAGGGGACTATACAATGAGCAACTTTGATTTCGATGGTTTTTCTGAAGGCGATTGGGACGAACGCAATGAACTCGCCTGGAATGAATTTGACTGGGAACGTTACCTGAGGTCCCAGGATGAAACATTGCGGCGCTACCTCGAAATCTACAGCCGGATGAAGGGGAGACCGGACCGGCTCGACCGCACAGCCCGCATGATGGGATGGGATATCGAAGAATGGACCGGAAACGAATTTCTCGATGACGAAGAGGATGACCTCGATCTCGAAGATGAAAATGAGGATCTCGAGCCGTACACCCTCCACAAACATCCGATTTACATAGCGACCAAAGCACTTTATCTCGACATCCAAGCTCGCTGGCTCGATCTGCTCAGCACCGGGCGCGTCGCTTTTCCACCGACGGTCGCAGCTGCCTATCAAGCCTCTCTTTCTGTCGGCGAAAACAATGCCATTTCCGCAATCTATGCCCTCGACATGGGCGATTTTGCGATGTCGGTCTGCCAATTCAAACGGGCGCTCGCAGATCTCAACCGCTCGTTTCAGCTTCTCGACCGAATCGACCGGGTTCAAAGCGATCTCGTCGATCAATACCGTCAGGAAGCCACCGTACGTCTTTTTGATTTGCGAGAAATCTGGCTGCGCGTGATGCAGTACAGCCGCGAAGAAGTGAAGCGCCGCAGCAACGGCGACGACTAATCGCCTCCCGAAATTTCATGGGATTCCTTAAGCCAGTGAAAGCTGGTAATCCTCGCCGTACCCGCCGCCGTCCAATCCGGATGCTCCTTCACCGTGCCGCGACAGGAGATACCGATGCCTATGCCGAACTGACCGGCGCTTATTTCGATCTGATCATCGAATACGTCTCTCTTTGCAACATCGGCCAAGAAGAGACCATTCGGAGGACCGAAATTCTCTTATGCGAAGGCTGGCAACGGCTCCCCTATCTGAAACGCCTCTCCGATTGGGAACGTTTTTTAACGACGGCCCTTTTGGCGATTCCCAACGAGAAAATCTCAAGCTCGACAAAATATCCACAGGAGCTTCTCCGATTGGCGCCTCAACAAAAATTTGCCCTGATCGCGTCCGGTTTTGAGAACTGGAGCCACCCATGGCTCGCCTTGGCACTTCGGGTTGAACCGAGAGAATTAAGACAAATTCTCCTCGAAACCCGCTGCCGACTCCTCCAGATCAATCGAGATTCATTGCCCAAAAAAACTCGTCAGAATCTCGTCCTGATTTCCGCAAACTTCGACGAACAGCTGACGGCGGCACAGCAACAAAACGCGCTTCAGATCGTTTCCGACTGCGAGGTGACGCGGACCTTCAAGTCAAGCTGGCTCGCCCTCTTCTGCAAATTGATCGAAATCCGGCAGCAGATCCGTCTCCCGGAGGAGGAACGAAACGAATTCCTGCAGCGCGTTTGCAGAGGCCTTCGCCACGAAAAGATGTTGCGGCCCTCCCTTGCCAGCCGGATCCGAAACCTGATCTCCTTTGACGATTTACCTGCGACCGATCCGGCAGGTGGAAATCATCGCCTTCGTTACGGAGACTGACATAGAGTCAAAAACTCGTAAACTTTTCATAACACTAAAATCTTGGCGACGTTGACAAGACGACCGCCAAAAACGATAAATAAAATCAATGCCAAAACGAGCCGTTCTTCTAATCAATTTAGGCACTCCTCGATCGACGGAAGTCAGTGATGTCCGCGATTATCTTGAGGAATTCCTTGGAGACCGCAGGGTTATTGATGCGCCTTCACCGATCCGCGAATACATTCTTTACGCAAAGACGCTTCGGACCCGTCCCGCAAAAACCGCGGAGGCCTACAAGAAAATTTGGAAGGACGAAGGCTCTCCTCTTCTGCTCTTAACGGAAGAGCTACAAAGAAAGCTGCAGGAGCGGATTTCCCTTCCGGTCCACATCGCGATGCGCTATCAGGAACCGAGCATCGCTTCGGCTCTCAGCCAGCTTCAGGCCGAAGGCGTGGAAGAAGTTTTCCTCATGCCGCTTTATCCTCACTACGCCATGTCCACTTACGAAACGGTCATGGCGAAGGTTTACGAGGAATTGCCAAAAGTAGCGCCGAACATTCGGATCGACGCCCTCCGCCCATTCTACAAAGAACCGGGCTACATCGAAGCCCTATATGATTCGGCCAAAGAATATCTTGAGAAGCCGTACGACTTCATCCTTTTCAGCTATCACGGCATCCCGGCCCGACATCTCCGCAAAGGCGATCCATCCAATTGCCACTGCATGCGGGCTGCGAACTGCTGTGAAACACCGAGCCCGATCCATGAAGTCTGCTACCGGGCCCAATGCATCCGGACGACCCACGATATCGTGAGACGAGCTGGAATTCCAAAAGAAAAATTTGGAATCTCCTTTCAGTCCCGTTTTGGGAAAGAGCCATGGCTCGAACCGTACACTGACCAGGAATTCGAACGGCTCGGCCGCGAAGGAAAGGTAAAACGGCTTCTCGTCATGTGTCCGGCCTTCGCTTGCGACTGCCTTGAGACTCTGGAAGAAATTCAAATGGAAGGTAAAGAGATCTTCCTCGAAGCCGGTGGCGAATCATTTGAGCAAATTCCTTGCCTCAACGTCCATCCATCTTGGCTGGATTTCCTCCAAAAACATGTCGAAGATTATCTGACCATGCGCGAAGAGGCTCACGCCGGAAAAACGGTGGTGGTGTAACGCCCAATCCCCGCCAGGTTTTTTCATTTTCGGCAACTGATCTCCCGTCGCGGCGCTTCTTCGTCGCGGCGCGGGCCTGTTTCTGCCTATTGAGACCGCAAGCTGCAATCGACTTTCTGCGCGTTGCACCGCCTTCTCACCGAGCACTTTTACCGTGTCAGAAACGGCCTGCATCTTTCTTCCTATCCGCCTACGACACGGAAACTGGGCAACATCGTGATCGGCGGTCTTTGGCTTTCAGGGAAATTGGCCCGAAGTCTTCCAGAAATTCGACGTGTCTTTCTCAGGACAGCTGTGATAGGTTTCACCCTTTGCACCTTCATGCAGCTCATTCCGATCATTCTCTTTTTCTCTCTTTTGCTCGCTCTTCCGCTTTCATCGGCTCGGGCGATTGAGGTCAACTATTGGCCATTTTTTGTTGGAGAAAAAGACGAGGAAACAGATACCTTTCAATCGTGGCAATCGATCGGACCGATCGTTTTCAAAGGTGAGGATGCCGTTCATCAACTCAGAGGCGTGCGGCCGCTCTACATTTCGCTCCATGACGAGGCACGCGATCGGGGCAGCTGGCATCTTTTATATCCTGTTTTCAATTCCCGCTACTCACCGGACATGAGATCGTGGGACATTCTAAACTTGATCCGATATCAAACCTTCGAACCGGAAAACGGGAACCCCGAGCGCTCGTTCCGCGCTTTTCCGATCATCTTTTGGGGCGAAGGTCCGCAGCCTGAGGATTCCTATTTTGGAATTTTCCCGATTGCCGGTCACGCGCAAAATTTTATTTTCTACGACGACGCTCAATGGTTTCTTTTTCCGATCTGGGCCCGCCTGCAACGAAAAGAGACGACGACCTATGCTGCTCCGTGGCCTTTTATTCGAGTTGTTCGCGGACCTGATACGCGGGGATTTCACCTTTGGCCACTTTTCGGCGATGTGGCGAAGGAGGACGTATCCCGTCATCGCTATTGGATCTGGCCCCTCGGCTACCGGGTCGAACGGGAACTTTGGAAGGAAGAGCCATTTCTCGCGCACGGATTTCTTCCGTTTTACTCTTATTCGACTTCAGAACGCGCAGTCAGCCGCACCTTTGTTTGGCCATTTTTTGGATATACGGAAAGTTTCGAACCGGAATATTTTGAAAAACGGTATTTTTGGCCTCTTTTCGTTCAGCGCCGTGGCGACAGTTACATCAATCGGTCGGCTCCGTTTTATACGCACTCCATTCGCAAAGGCGTCGATAAACGGTGGATTTTATGGCCTTTTCATCGCCAGGCGACATGGGACGAGGGCGATCTTTTGAACGAACGGACGCAGTTTCTCTTCTTTCTTTACTGGTCGAACGTACAGTCGAGCATCAGCAATCCCGATCTGGAGCCGGCGGTGAAGCAACATGCTTGGCCTTTTTACAGTTACTGGAACAGCGGAGCGGGGCAGACCCAGTTCCAGGCCCTGAGTCCTTTTGAAGTTTTTTTTCCGTTCAACGACGTCGTTCGGGCAAACTATTCTCCTCTTTTTGCGCTTTATCGATACGATGCAGATCGAGACAAACATGTTCGCCATTCGCTCCTTTTTAACTTCATTACGATCGCCCGCTATCCACAGGAGGAGCAATTCAACTTCAATATCGGCCCGATTTTCAACTACGCAAAAGAGGAGAACGACCGACAATGGGAATTCCTAAAGGGACTCGTTTCCTACAGCCGGAGCGAGGAAGGACGATCCTTCGGCTTTTTTTGGTTCAACCGCCCGGAAACGACCGACAACCCCGATCCAGAAGATCTGCAGGAGGAAAAAACAAGTGAATAAAATCACCGCAT
>DATGSL010000066.1:0-4268 GCA_035302665.1 Opitutales bacterium
TTCTCGGACCGCGGGTGATGCTCGACGACGAGCGCTGCATCCTTTGCTCGCGCTGCATTCGCTTCTGTAAGGAAATCGTCGATGACGATGTTCTCGGCTTTACCGACCGCGGAAGTTACACGACCTTAAGCAGTTATCCGGGAAAGCAGCTCGATAACAATTATTCGCTCAACACGGTCGACATCTGCCCAGTCGGCGCGCTTACGAGCACCGATTTCCGCTTCAAAATGCGGGTTTGGTTTTTGAAGGAAACCCGCAGCATTTGCACGGAGAGCAGTGTGGGCGTCAATACGATGGTCGGCAGTCGGGAAGGAAAGATTTATCGGATCACGCCGGTCCGCAACGATGCCGTCAACGACACCTGGATGGCCGACAGCGGTCGCGTTCTTTACAAACAAGTTGAGGCGGAAACGCGTCTGCGCGAAGCGACCGTCGATCAATTGCAGACCGCTCCGGAAGAAGCTCTTGAAAAAGCGGCGGAATTGCTTCGTTCGGAGCAGGTGGCGATTGTCGGATCCGGACATTCGAGTCTGGAGGAACAGTTTTTATTGAAAAAGCTCGCGACGGAGGTGAAGGCCGAGCGCGTGGAGCTGGTCGCCCATCTCGAAGAGGGCGATGGTATGCTGATTTCGACCGATCGGACGCCGAATACACGCGGCGCGCTTGTGACGGGATTGATCTCGGAACTGCCGAAAGAGCGTTTGGAATCGCTAGCCGAAGCGATCTCGGCGAAGAAGGTGAAAACGCTCGTCGTGATCGGTGAAGATCTGACGGGGGCCGGCATCAGCGCCGATCTTCTGAAAAGCGTCGATCTGATTTACATCGGCACGCAGGCGAATCCGACTTCGGAAGTGGCGAAAGTCGTTTTACCATCGCTGACCGTTTTTGAAAAATCGGGCACCTTTATCAATCAGCAATTCCGCGCCCAGACCTTTAAAGCGGCAGTTCCCGGACCTCTTCATGCGAGAAACGATCTGGTCATTCTCGCCGGACTTCTGGCGAAGTTGACCGATTCCGAGCAGGCTGAAACCGTTGCAACCGTTTGGGAGGAAATTGCTGAGACCATTCCGGCCTTGAAGGAGCTATCGTATCGAACGATTCCAAATGACGGAATTTTGATCGAGCCCGGAAAACTCGCCGATCTACCCTTCCCGGAAGGCAAATCGCTCCATTACGAGCCGCGACAAGCGGTCGGCGCGGGGTCGTAAGCGGTTTTATTCGATCTCGACTTGTTGGTAATCGGCCTCAGTGACGACGCGGAAAATTCCGCGGTTTTCGCTGAGGGTTGATTCGAAGCGATACGTTCCGATGCCTCGGATTTCCGTTTCGCCGGGAACCGTTTGCCATTCCGGATCGGGTTGCAGCAAAAGCTTCTCGATTGAGGAAACGGTTCCGGGAAGCGGCTCGAAATCCAAAATGAAATTCGAGCCATCTTGATCAAAGGCGATTTCCGGGGCGACGACGAGCGGTTCGAGACGAACTTCTCCGATCGCAGACAAGAGTCCGTTCGGAGCGCCTGTTTTGGGAAAAATCCGGAATCCGATTTCCTCAACTTCCCGCAGATCTTCCGGCTCAAAAGTGACGGGAATCCATCCGTCATCGAAATAAAACCAGGTTCCATCGAATGGAAACCGGAGCTGCCACCAGCCGGCTTCCGGAAAATCGGATGCGATCAGCGCTTCGGAATAGTAATAGTCGAACCCAGCCGAGCCATCGGTCCAGATCGCACAATCGATCAGATCGAGCTCCTCGAGCGAATCGATAAAGATTTCGACCTGAATCGCCTGAATCGATTCTTCGGAATAATCTCCGATCCAAGCACGATTTCCCGTTAAATCGGTCAAAAACCAGAGCCCGTAATCGTCGATGTGCGTTAAGTAAATGAACGGATCGTCCTCGTCGCTCCAGAATGGATAATAGGTTGTCTCGTCGGCGAAATCGAAGACGGCCCACGATTCGGCATGGGCCAATGTTGGAAACGATTCCAACGCACCGGCGACAGCGGCCTTTGCGGAAATCGGTGCGCCGAGCGCGAAAAAGAACATCAGTATCGCGGCCTGTTTTCGCATAACCCGAGGCAATCGACGGAAGAAAGAGCTGTCAAATGCACAAGGCTGCTATCTTTTCGCACGAAATTTTTGAAATCTTCAGAATAAATGTCTCATGGCGAATCGGAACCTTTACATTCGGTGGAAAGTTTGCCTCTTTTGGGGGCTATGAGGTATTTATCCAAAAGCTGGATGGTTTCCAGTGTTGCTTTGTTCGCTGCATTTTCTCTCTTCGCTCAGGAGACTGCTGACATTGAAACGGAGGAAGCTCCGCCGCCAAATCCGTGGACCGGAAGGTTGGATTTGGGCTATAGCTGGCAGTCGGGTCGCGTAGACAAAAATGAGTTGTCGATTCGCGGTCAGGCCGATCGCACCGTCGGGCCGAATGAGTTTCGCGCTTTGGCCGAATTTCTTTACGGAGAGGTCGAAAGTGAGACAAATACGCAGCGTTTTACCGGCAGCTTTCGTTGGCGCCGCGATTTTTCGGAACGCATTTTCTCACAGGTTTTGACTCAATACGAAACCGACAAAATCCGGGAGATCAATCACCGGGTCGAACAGAATCTTGGTCTCGGTTACCGCTACGTCGATAGCGAGCGATTGAAGGGTTCGATTGTTCCCGGTTTGACGATTCAATACACCGATGAAAGCGGTGTGAATGATCATTGGGATTATCTTGCAAGTCTTTCACAAGACCTGACTTGGCAATTCAGCGAGGCGTATCGCTTTGAAGAAGAGGTCAACTTTCTCATCGATCCATCGGATGGAAGCGACTACATTGTCCGTTTCAATGCTGGAATCGTCGGCACCTTGACCGATAGCATCAATCTCAGCATTCGTTACCAGCTCCTTTATGAAAATGAGGTGGCGCCGAATGTGGAGAGAGCCGACCAGCGAGTGATCGCATCTGTCGGTTATACGTTTTAATCTGTTTTGTTAAAAGCCGGTCCACCTGCGGGTGAGACCGGCTTTCGTGTCTCGGAATCGGTTTACGATTCCGGATTCAGTCCCGACGTTTCGAAACGTCCCATTTTTGAAAATCATTTAATACCTGTGTTCCTTTTCCTTTTCTCACGTTTCCTTCGTCTTCGATCGGCTCTTTATGGAGCCCTTTTTTTCGCCTTCTTTCCTGGAACGCAGGCGGAAACGTCGATCGCTCTATTCGGACCGGAATCCGAGCAGGAGGGGTTGGTGACGTTGTTGAGCGGCGCAGGAACGGTTCGGACGATCAATGGCGAAGAGCTTGCGACGGTCGATTCGCTCGCTCCCGATTTTCTTCTTATCGCTCCGGGAGCAAAAGTTCCGCCTCAAAGTCGTCGTTCGATTCACCGATACCGGGAGCAGCGGGGAAATTTAATTTTGCTGGAGCCGACCGCGTTTTTGTATCCGGCCCGTTCGGAGGATGCGGTGTCAGCGGTCGATTTTCGCAATCGAGAGTCGTTTTCCGTGCGCGCATCGGCAATCGGTGACAAAGAGCCGGAGGTCGGGTTGGCGGAAACCCAAACGCCCGATGGATCTTCCAATGCGATCCGCGTGCGCACGCACCAGATGGGGGACGGCGATGTTCTTCTCGAGATTCCGTTAAAAGATGTCCGTTCGCCGGAGCGGAATATGCTTCGCTTTCAGGCGCGCGGTTCGCACGGCACGGGAATCCTTTATCTCTCGGTCCGCGATCGGGGAGGGCGCCGCTGGATTCATTTCGTCGATCTCGATTTGGAGTGGAACGATTACGAAGTTCGGATGGCCGATTTCGTGCGGATGAGCCGCGATGCCGACGGAAGCGAGCGCCTCGTTCCGGAAGAGGCGAATCTGCTGGAGGTCGGAATGGTTTCGCGGATTCTTTGGCCGGAAAGGGATGCGGAATTTTCGATTGGCGAAGTGGCTCTGGCACGTGGAGTCGGCGAGGCGACCGTCCGGAGCGGGGAGGTGGCGCTTTGGGAAGATCAATATCGGGCGCGCGGTGCATTTTTTCCCGACTGGCTCCAAGATCCTTTTGAGGGAACTTCGACTTTTAGGGCTGCGAATGGAAGCGATGGTATTTACTGGGAAATCCCCAAACCGCCTTATAAACGGGGACGGAGCGATGCGCCTGCTTCGACAAAGCTGAATGCGGGAGATGATCTGCGCCGCGTTTTAGCTGCGGTGGAAAGCGTCGAAGGGGATCGGAAAGTAGTGGCGGAAGGACGTTGGTTCAACGACGGACCTTTTGCGGGAGGTTCG
>DATGSL010000067.1:0-2333 GCA_035302665.1 Opitutales bacterium
GACGCCGGTGCCGATGCGATTTTCGATGACTTTTTCGAGCTCGGCGAAGAGGGTTTCGGACTCACCCCCGGACCGGCCGAAATCCATAAATAAAGGTCTGCCGAAACGGCCTCCTTTTTCTCCTGCGACTGCTAACCGAAATCGGCGCAGAGCAGGAGCTACTGCATTATCTGCAAACGTACCGAAATAGAGTCGAACTTGTTGAATCAAATCGGCCGGGACTCAAAAACGGAAAAACCTGGACAAGAAAAAGGCGGGTCGCCTACCCCTAAACGACCCGCCAGCTGCTTTCTTTCTTAGTTACCCCAAAACCCCCGCTAAGCGGGGGAAATTTGATTATGGCTCTAATGAAACATCCGCCCGGTAAGAATGCAAGCACTTTTTTGCAAAAAATGCATTTTTTCTTAAAAAAGTCCTAAAACACTCGTATTCACGGTGTCGCCCCTCTTTCAGTACGCTTCCTTAACATCTTTCCCCCATCCTCCGCCTCCCGGAGTTTCAATCCGCACCCGATCGCCGACCTGCACTTCAAGTTCAGCCGAAAAGGGCAATTCGCCCCGTTCACCATTGACCCGCAACAATGTTTGCCGCCCGGTCGATCCCGGCTTGCCCCCTCGCAGCCCATACGGTTCTTGCACCCGATGCTGCGTCAAAAGCGAAACCGACATCGGCTCGAGAAAAAGAAATTCCCTGATAATTCCATCGCCGCCCTGCCACCGTCCTTTACCTCCGGATCCGCTGCGAATCGAAAGCTGCACCAATCGAACCGGATAACGGAATTCCAACACTTCCGGATCGGTGATCGCGGTGTTTGTCATATGTGTATGGACGGCGCTGGTCCCATGAAAACAATCGCCCGCACCCGACCCGCCGCAAATCGTTTCATAAAAACTGTAGTTCTCATTTCCAAAAACGAAATTATTCATCGTTCCCTGACTGCAGGCGGCTGCTTCGAATGCGAGCAGAAGGGTATCGACCAGACGTTGGCTCGTTTCGACATTTCCCGCCACGACAGCTGGCGATTCATCCGGGTTTTGCGAAAAAACCGGATGGAGCAAACCGTGCGGCAACCGAATTTCAATCCTCTCCATCAACCCTTCGTTTAGCGGAATTTCCTCTCCGACCAGAACCCGGATCCCATACAACACCGCACTGTGCACAATCGCCGGTGTCGCATTAAAACTCCCCGGATGCTGCGACGAAGTTCCGGCGAAATCAAAAACAAGTTGGCCGTCCTCCCGTTTCAGAGCCACTTCAATCGCAAACCCATCGTCGAGCTCCTGTCGCGCTCGCCGTTCCTCACCGCCGATCCGATCCAAAACTTTCGCAGCCGCCGCAGCACTTTGCGCCTTCAGCTTCTCCAAATAAAAAACAAGCCGATCGCTTCCACCCGCTGCAGCCAGGCCAACCAAAGCTTCCGCGCCCCGAAGATTGGCCGCCGCCTGAGCCTGAAGATCGGTGAGATTGTCCGCAACCGCACGCGAAGGCCAAGGGGCATTCGCCAAAATCTCCTCGATCACTTCATAACGAGCAACGCCACGATCAAAAAGCAAAACCGGCGAAATCACGACGCCTTCCTCAACGAGCGAACGCGCACTTGGCGGCATCGAACCAGGACGAACCCCGCCCATTTCCGCATGATGGGCCCGATTCGCAACAAAACCGATCCGCTTCCCTTCAAAAAACACCGGCGCAATTAAGGTCAAATCGGGCAAATGACTTCCCCCAATACCTGGGTGATTCGTCAAAATCATGTCACCCGGCCGAAACCGATGGCGACGCATCACTTCCCGCACACAAAGCCCCATCGCACCAAGATGCACCGGAACATGCGGAGCATTCACAACGAGAAATCCGTCCGCATCGAGAATCGCACACGAAAAGTCTAGCCGCTCTTTGATATTCGTCGAAAGAGCCGTCCGCTGCAATTGCACACCCATTTCCTCCGCAATTCCACGCAACCGATTCGTATAAAGCTCCAGCTCCACGACCTCCGTCTCCTCCTTTTCCAATCGCCCCGGAGCCTCCAGCCGCTCAACCCGGATCGTCCCCAAAGAACCGACAACCGCCTCCCAGCCCGCTTCGACAACAAACGTACTGAAACGATCCTGAATCACAGCCGGACCCGCCACGAAATCGCCCGCATCCAATTCCTTCCGATCGTAAAAGGGCCATTTTTCCCCCTCCCCGTCGCGCCATTCGACCACGCGAATCCGCGGAAAATCTTCCGTTTCCTCCGGAGCCGGCCGCGTCGACGCAACCACACGAACCGATGTCACTTCGATTTCCCGACCTTCCGGATAATAACCGAAAACCTCCCGGTAACGCTCGGC
>DATGSL010000068.1:0-5751 GCA_035302665.1 Opitutales bacterium
TTCTCGCTTTGCAAACCGGCTACGCGTTGGTCGATCTCGGCGGCGAAGCTTTCATCGGAGCGATTGTCGGCCTTTCGATGGCGCGCGAATTGGCGCCCGTAATGATCGCGATTCTCGTTGCCGGAAGAGTCGGCTCCGCAATCACCGCTGAACTCGCCTCCATGAAGGTTTACAACGAAGTCGATGCGCTCGTGACAATGAATATTCCGCCGGAGCGGATGCTGGTCATGCCGCGGCTCGTTGCGATTCTTTTCATGATGCCGACGCTCGCCATTCTCGGAAATGTCATCGGCTGGATCGCCGGAGCGGTCGTCTCCCAATATGTCGGTTTTATCGATGTAAGCGCCCAGATTTATTTCCGCGCTTTGCGGGACGCGGTGACGTTTGGCGATGTTTTTGATGGATTGATCAAAGCGGAGATTTTCGGCTTCCTCGTCGTCCTGATCTCCTGTCACATCGGACTGCGCACCGAAGGTGGACCGCGGGAAATCGGTAACTCTGTCACGCAATCAGTCGTCGTTTCACTGATCACGATTCTCGTCCTCGACTACTTCATCACCCGCGCCCTTATCTGATAATTTTCCGAATCAACATGAGAAGAAAAGCCGTTCCCGTTCATATCGATCATGTCAGCAAGTCGTTTGGCGATCATCTCGTGCTGGACGATATCGACGTGAAAATCGAGCCTGGGGAAATTTTTGTAATCATGGGGCCGAGCGGATCGGGAAAAAGTGTCCTACTTAAAATCATCAGCGGCCTCGAGGATGCTTCCAAAGGGACCGTCCACATCAACGATCTCGATATCCGCGATCGCGGTTTTCGCGAAAAAACGCGGCTTGCGCTCGTTTTCCAAGCTGGAGCCCTTTTCAACTCGATGACCGTCTTCGACAATCTCGCACTCTACCCGCGGGAACATCGGATCTACGATCGAAACACCATTCGCGACAAGGTCATGGATTCGCTGAAAATCCTCGGTCTCGAAGGTGCTCAAGATAAAATCCCGGCCGAACTGAGCGGCGGCATGCGCAAGCGCGTCGCGATCGCACGCGCTCTTGTCATGGAACCGCAACTGATTCTTTACGACGAGCCGACATCTGAACTCGATCCGATCATGGCTGCCAGCATCAGTGAAATCATCGCAACCTTGCGCGAAGAACAGGGCGTCACGAGCATTGTTGTCTCTCACGATCGCGATCTGTCCCTGACAATTGCCGATCGTGTCGGTATCCTGATCGATGGTAAACTCATCGCCATGAGCACCCCGGACAAACTCAAAAGCTCCAATGATCCGACGATCAACGAATTCCTCAATCCGAGCATCGACATCGAAAATCCACGCTTTAAACAAATCCGCCAATCGTCATGAAAGAAACACTTAACACCGTCCGCGTCGGGCTCTTCTTCCTTCTCGGACTCGCCGTCATCTGGATCGTTTATGAAACTCTCCAGGAAGGAGCCGTTTTTGAAACAAAAGGCTACACGATCATCGGAGAATTCGAAGACGTCAAAATGCTTCGCGCCGGCGACGATGTCCGAATCTCCGGCGTCCGCATCGGCAGCGTTACAACCACCCGTCTCCGCGGAGGAGTTGCCGAGGCTGTTTTTGAAGTCGATCCGAATATCAAAATCGCCGACGATTCGGTCGCGACCATCGCGATTTCCAGCGTTCTCGGAAGCAATCACGTCGCGATCAAGATGGGAAATTCGAACGAATACCTGACCGACGGCGACAAAATCGCAACGCGACACACCGCCGACATGAATGAGCTTTTTAATCAGCTCGGGGAAATCACCGGTCGGATCGACGGGCTTTTCGACGACATCAGCGGCGCTTTTTCATCGATCACCGGCTCCGAGGAGGAACCGGGAGCGTTGCAGACGTTGAATCTCGTTCTGTCGGAAAACCGCGATTCGCTGAAAACGACGTTGGACAACATCCGCGATATTTCGGAAAAAATGAACAGCGGCGAAGGCACGATCGCCCGTTTGCTCAACGACAGCGACGCTTACGACAACCTTTTGGCAGCGATTGAGGAAATCGCCATCGCAGCAGAGAACGCCGCTGAATTGACCGATGGTGCCAATGAAATCGTCGCTCATGTCCGAAGCGGCGAAGGAACCCTCGGCAACCTCATCTACAGCGACAAAACCGGAAAGGAAATCGAAACGCTTGCCTCCAATCTTCGCGAACTTTCCGATAAACTTCTCAATGGCGAGGGAACACTCGGACGTCTGATGACCGATGATGCCCTTTTCAACGATCTTCAAACGATCATGCAAAAAGCGGAACGGACCCTCGACGGCCTCAACGAACAAGGTCCGATCAGTGCGGCCGGTATTGCGGCGGGAGCGCTTTTTTAAAAAACCGAATTTCACAAAAACTGACCTAAAATACTCAATGCAAACTCAACGAAAATTACCTTACACGAAAAAGGCGCGGGGAATCATCCTCGCATCGATCTCTCTTCTTTTTGCGGCATCTCTCCCGCTGAACGCAGCCTCCGATCAGCAAAGAGCCGAAGCGCTTTGGGAAAAGCTTTCCCCTTATTTCACTCCGCCGGCTGAATTCGTCGGTGTTTACGGCGATTTCCGCTCTCCGCTTTTCTTCGAAAACGGGGAAAAAGTCCGGACGCCCGAAGAGTGGCAGGAGCGCCGTCAGGAAATTCTCGATCTTTGGCACGGATGGATGGGCGAATGGCCGCCGCTGAACACGGAACAGGAACTGGAAATTCTCAGCGAGGAACCGCGGGAAAACTTTACCCAAAAACGGATCCGATTTCAGTGGACGCCGAACGAAACCACCGAAGGCTATCTGCTTATTCCCGAAGGTGAAGGCCCGCATCCAGCAGTCGTTGCGGTTTTTTACGAACCGGAAACAGCGGCGGGCATCGACGGTCGCCCTTATCGCGATTATGCCTATCAACTGGTGAAGCGCGGATTCGTCACGCTCTCGATCGGCACGACCGAAGCAACCGCGGCGAGAACCTATGCCCTTTATCATCCGAGTATCGATAACGCCGAGATCGAAGGTCTTTCGATGCTCGCACATGCGGCGGCCAATGCTTGGCATGCGCTGGCAAAGCGTCCGGAAGTTGACGAAGAGCGTATCGGAATCGCGGGCCACTCCTTCGGCGGGAAATGGGCGATGTTCGCCTCGGCGCTTTTTGATAAATACGCAGCAGCAGCCTGGTCCGATCCGGGCATTGTTTTCGACACACGTCCTTCTGTAAATTACTGGGAACCATGGTATCTCGGCTACCATCAGCCGCCTTGGCGCAAACGGGGCGTCATCACCGAAGAAAATCCCGCGTTCGGCCTTTATCTCGAACTTCTTGAGAAAAACCGCGATCTCCACGAGATCCACGCACTGATGGCGCCGCGGCCTTTTCTTGTTTCCGCAGGTTCCGAAGATCCGCCCGAGCGCTGGAAAGCCCTGAATCACACCATCGCGATCAACGATCTGCTCGGCTACTCTCACCGCGTCGGCATGCAAAATCGCCCGGAGCACAGCCCGGACGCTGAGTCGCACGAGATCATGCTCGAATTCTTCGAATACTTTCTCCTCCACCGCGGGGTCGATCTGAAGCATCAGCCCGAAGTCGATTGATTTCACTTTACGCGGCAAACGGCTTCATTTTGGATTCAGTTTGACAAAATGAAACCGTTGCCGCGACCTAGTTTTCTTCGTCGCCAACTTCCCGTGGCGATGATCCTGCTGATCGGTTCCGCATTCTCCGTCCTTCTTTTTCAAATGAAAGAGGAGGCGGTTCGCGAGCGGCGGCGAAGCATTTTACCGGAACGCGCTCACCAACATTCGTTAAACTTCGAATGGGAAATCGAGGCTCATCTGGATGCGATTTCCGGATTGCGTGATTTTGTGCTCGCTTCCCCCGAGCTTGACCGCACCTCTTTCAGCTCCTTTGCCAAAGGAACTCTCGAACGGAACCGAGCTTTGCAAACGGTTCTGTGGTTGCCTCATGTTTTGGCGGAGCAGAGACCCGAGGTCGAACTTCGAGCGGCAACCGACGGTTTTGAAGGATTTACCATTCTCACGCTCGATGAAGGCGGTCATGCAATCGCATCGCCAGCAAGGGAATCGTATTATCCGGTTCTTTTTACCGAACCGCTCGACACGAAGAGCGCCCTATTCGGGCTCGATTATGCTTCCCAGCCCGACTGGAATCAACTTTTTCAACGTGCGCTCGAAACAGGCAAGACAGTTGCCGGCACTCCATTTCACACTCGATGGTTCAATCGACCGAACGAAGGGATTATCCCTTTCGTCGCGCCGGTTCTTTCGAAGGATGGATCCGATCGAGGTCGGCCGCTCGGTTTTCTCGTCGCCGAACTCGATCTTGCTGAAATCATCCGAAGCAGCTTTCAGAACCCGGAACTCCAGCTGCTGGTCACCGCATTCGATGTAACTGTTTCTGAAAATCCCGTCTCCTTATATGCGTCTGGTTCCGAAAAAGATGCAGGCGAAAACGCTTCCAGCGCCGAACTTTTGCATACGATCGGAGGACGAGATTGGCTGATCCGCGTCGATAAGGGAACTTCCGCAGAAACAGACCCGTCCATCGAAAGTTGGAGCCTTCTCGCCGGCGGATTGATTTTCACCGGATTCGTCGCGGTTTGGGTGCGGCAGCGGCAAAATTATGTGACGACGATCGAGAAACGTGTTCACAACCGGACCTCCGCGCTTTCCCGCATCAACGAAGATCTGCAAAAGGAAATGATGCAACGCCGCCAGGCGGAACACGAACTCCAGGAAAGCGAGACTCGTTTTCGCGAAGCTTTTTGGCACGCTCCGACCGGTTGTGGGCTCCTTTCTCCAAAAGGAAAATGGATTCAGGTCAACGAAGCTTTGATGCGCATCACCGGTTATTCAGAGGACGAACTTCTCACAAAAACCCTCGACGATCTCCTTCCGACGGACGTTTCCAAAAACGAACCGGTTGCATTGACGAAAAAACTCGCTGGAAGTGAGGAATCCTTCAATCTCGAAGAACGTTTCTGCCACAAAAACGGCACCGCCATCGACGTTTTGATCAATGCGGCACCGGTCCGCGATAGCGAAAACGTTTTGCTCTATTTCATCATCCATATCGTCGACATCACCAAACAAACCCAAGCGTTGAAGGAAACCCGGGCGGCAAAAGAATTCTCGGAAAGTATCATCCGCAGCAGCATCGACGGAATTTTTGCCTTTAACCTCGAGAAACGCGTCACCGTTTGGAATTCCGGCATGGAGGAGATGACCGGTATTTCGGCAAAAGAGGCGTATGGTGAACCTCTTGACAAAGTTCTGCCCTTTCTGGCGGAAAATGATGCCGACCAGCCACTGATGCGAATTTTGGCTGGCGGTGTCGTCCGTGCAGCCGAGCGACCTTTTGAAGTTCCGTCGAGCCAACGCCGCGGCTATTTTGCAGGAAATTACGCACCGCTCGATGACGGGAGTGGAGCGATTATCGGAGGCGTAGCGGTTGTTCGCGACGTGACCAAGCAACGGGAATCCCGTCAACGCCTCCGAGCTTTTACCGATCTCCTCAAACAAAGAAATCGCGAATTGCAGGAGTTCGCATACGTAGCCTCCCACGATTTGCAGGAGCCGCTTCGCAAAGTTCTCGCTTTCGGCGATCGGCTCGAGAAAAAAGCGGCCGACCGGCTCGACGAACAATCGCTCGATTATCTCGATCGCATGCGAAACGCGTCCCGCAGAATGCAGACATTGATCAACGACCTTTTGACATT
>DATGSL010000069.1:0-3335 GCA_035302665.1 Opitutales bacterium
GAGACCCTGATCGAAAATGTTCTGACCGGGATTCTCGCGCGCGGACATCTCCTGCTCGAAGGTTTACCGGGACTCGGAAAAACCGAACTGGTAAAAGCCCTTTCCAAAACCCTTCAAATTCAGGCGCGACGGGTTCAATTCACTCCCGATCTTCTGCCGGGCGATATCACGGGAAACCCGATGCTCGAAGAAACTCCCGAAGGACGGCGATTCGTTTTTCAGCCGGGACCGATCTTCGCAAACATCCTCCTTGCCGACGAAATCAATCGCGCTTCGCCCAAAACCCAATCGGCACTTCTCGAAGCGATGCAGGAAGGTCGCGTCACGGTCATGGGCGAAACTCACACGCTGCCGCAACCATTTTTCGTTCTCGCGACCCAAAATCCGATTGAACTCGAAGGAACCTATCCGCTCCCGGAAGCCCAGCTCGACCGTTTCCTTTTCAAGCTCGAAATTTTCCGGAACGACGTCGCTGTTCTCGAAAAAATCGTCCTAAACCGCGAAATGGGCGCGGAGATTTCGGTCGAACCGGTTTTTACGCGCGACGCGCTCGACGAATGCTGCCGACTCGCCCGCCGGATTTATCTTCCCGATGTCGTCGCAAACTACATCGCCCGGCTGGTCGATGCCACTCATCCAGGTCAATCAAAAGCAGCCGAATACCTGAAATTTGGCGCAAGTCCGCGCGCCGCTCTCGGCCTCGCCGCAGCCTCCCGCGCCCGCGCCCTCCTTTTTGGCCGGACGAACGCCAGCTTTGAGGATGTTCAAGCCGTTGCCCGCCCGGTTTTGCAGCACCGGATTCTCCTCGATTACCGCGCCCGTCTCGACGGTCAGACCGGCGCGAGCGTCGTCAGCGACCTTCTCGAAGAAATTCCGTGGCAGGACCGTCCGATTCCGAAAACCCTGACGTCGGCCAGTCCCTGATTTCCGCTTTCTTTCGGATAAAAACTTTTCAAATACCGGTTTTCTTTTCACATGAAGTCTTTTTCAGTCACCCGCTTTCTTTTTCTTGCTCTCACCCTCTTCGTTTTTTCGACATTCGGATACGGGCAAGGGATGCGGGCGGGCGCCATCGATTTAGCTCCCGACAGCGGCGCCGATATCATTATCGAGTCCGCCTATAGCGAAGTTCCTCTCACCGGACATCTTCCGCTCCAAGTGACCATCGAAAACAACTCGGGGCGCACCCGCAGTTGGGATTTGGCCACGACCTCTTCGGTCGGATTCAACGATACGAGATCGGTCCATCAGGTAACGACGCTGACCGTGGCCGATGGCGAAAGAAAAGTTTTTAACCTACTCGCGCCGTTGAGCGAACAACTTTCTGTCCCCCATTATTACAACCGTTTTGTAATCGATCTTTCCGGCTACGCCGTCCGCGGCAACCGCCACCACTTAAACTCCCTCTATATTCCCGGCCACGCTCCGCAGCCGACACTCGTCGCAATGAGTCCGGAGCTCGCTCCGTTAAATTTAGGAAAACTTCGCACCGCAGCTCCGGACTTTGCGGGAACTTCATTTGATCTGACGCTGATGCCTCCCGACTGGCGCGCTTTTTCGGGATTCGACCAGATCTGGATGACCGATAACGAATGGCGCGCCACCGATGCCGCGACGCGGTTGGCACTTCTCGATTGGGTCGCAATGGACGGAATTCTCTACATTTGCCGGGAAAAAGACGACCCAAGATCGCTGCCGAACCTAGGAAATTTAATCGAAAACGAACCCCTGACCCGCGGTTTCGGCGAAATCCGCACGCATCCCCGCCAAGATAGCAACCTCGAAGAGACCTCGACGCTCGCAGCAATTCGGGAACCTGCAAATTCACCCCGAAAGTTAGCCAAAGATCTGCATTCGCCATCAAACTGGCCGCTACTCGACAAACTGAACAAACTGAAAATCCGCACAACTCTCTTCATCGGTTTCCTCCTCCTCTTCGGAATCGTCGTCGGTCCGGTCAATGTCTTCGTCTTTGCCCGCGGCTCAAAACGCTACCGGCTCTTTTGGACGACGCCGGTCATATCCCTCGGCGCGAGCATTTTTATCTTCGCCCTGATCCTGCTGCAGGACGGCGTCGGCGGTCAGGGTCACCAGCTCGCCATCTGGCAATATTTTCCGCACGAAAATAAAGCGATTTTCCAACAGGAACAGGCGAGCCGCACAGGACTTTTGGTAAAACGCGATTTCTCAGTCGATGTCCCAATTTCCCTACTTCCGATCCAAGTCGATACGATCGGTTCGTCCACCAGCGGATCCTTCGGAGTTCAACAAAGAGCTTTTAGCGGAGACTGGTTTCGCAGCCGCTCGATCCAAGGTCACCTCCTGAGAGGCATCACCAACACCCGATCCCGAATCGAAATCACCGATTCTTCCGGAAACAGCCCCTCGCTTCTTTCAACCTTTCCTTTTCCGCTCGAAACGATCTTCTATCTCGACGAAAACGGTCACTGGTGGCGGACCGAAAACCTCCGATCCGGCGAATCGCAGACGCTCGAAGAATCCAATAAAAGTGAATTCGACGAATTTCTCCGAAATTTTTCCAACCAAGCCAGCCCGGTCCTTTCCGGTGAAATCTCCCGAATCCATTACGGCCCAGGCCAGTTTTTTGTTATTTCAAACGATGCCGGCGGGACCTGGGAAACGCTTTCCACAATCGATTGGGAAACCCACCGCAGTTTCCACTTCGGCCCTGTCATCTTCTCCCATCCATGAGTATCCCCGCTATTTCCGTTTCCAATCTCCACCGCCGATTCGGCTCCCTGCACGCCGTCCGGGGAATCTCCTTTGAAATTCAGCCGGGCGAAGTCGTCGGCTTCATCGGTGCCAACGGTGCCGGGAAAACGACGACGATGCGGATGATGGCGACGCTCGATTCTCCCGATGAAGGCGATATTTTCATCTGCGGAATTGATGTTTACGGCCATCCGCTTGAAATACGACGGAAAGTCGGCTGGATGCCCGATGCTTACGGCGCTTATTCCCACATGACCGTCGAAGAATATCTCGATTTTTTCGCCCGTTCCTTCGGTTATTACGGAAAAGAACGCCGGGAACGGGTCGCCGAAGTCATGGACTTCACCGAACTCACGCCCCTCGCCGAGCGGCCGGTCGATGCACTTTCAAAAGGAATGGGCCAGCGCCTCTGTCTCGGCCGCACTCTGATCCACGATCCACCGGTGCTGATCCTCGACGAACCGGCCGCCGGACTCGATCCGAAGGCCCGCGTTGAATTCAAGCATCTGATCCGCATCCTCGCGGAAGAAGGAAAAACGATCTTCGTCAGTTCCCACATTTTGACCGAACTGAGCGAGATGTGCGATCAATTCCTCTTTATC
>DATGSL010000070.1:0-4688 GCA_035302665.1 Opitutales bacterium
CAGAAACAGCTCTTTCGATATAGCTCCGTGGCCGAACCATTAGGCATAAGATACCACAGCTTCTCGTAGAAAAAAAGTGGCGGTAGCGCCGTCATCGGTAAGCGCATCGATACCTGATGGATGCGCTCCGGCCTTTTCGTCAGCGTCCCCGTTGTTGACCGGCCGGTGCGGGCGCTTCGACGAAGAGTGAGAGGTCGAGGGTTTTGCCATCTTTCCAAAGGGAATCGAGCTGATAGTGCTCCCGCATTT
The DNA here is from genome assembly GCA_035302665.1 of Opitutales bacterium. Lineage (GTDB taxonomy): Bacteria > Verrucomicrobiota > Verrucomicrobiia > Opitutales > T3Sed10-336 > DATGSL01. Next base: position 250 of record DATGSL010000070.1, read on the forward strand.
CCGAGACAAAAAGATGGATGACAACGTCGTGCGCATCGAGGACGGTCCAGCCGGTGTCCGCTCTCATTTCATGTCCGACGATCGGGTAGCCCTCTTTTTTAAGGACGTAGGCGATTTCTTTGGTGAGAGCGTGTAGGTGTGGTTCGGAGGTGCCGGTCGCTATGATGAAATAATCGGTGATCGAGGAGAGTCCTTGAACATCAATTATCCGAATGTCCTGTGCGTTTTTCTCATCGAGTGTGCGGCAGCTGAGTCCGACCAATTCAAGTTTCGGGTCTTTGACCCCTTCCTTAGGCAATTTCATTTATTCGTAGAGCTTTCTTTCATTGATATAGGCTATTACCGGATCTGGCAGGAGAAAACGCAACGGGCGTTTCTCCCGGATCCGGGATCGTATTTCGGAGGAACTGATTTCAATTTGGTGAGAACGGAGAGGGTGGAGACGAAGGGAGGCGATATTCGGCGCTTCGATCGATAAGTGTCCCGGGCGTTGGAGCCAGGCGAATTCAACTTTTTCGGATAGTTCGTGAATTCGGTGCCAACGTGGGAGTTTCGTTATTTGATCTTCACCGATGATCCAGATCGGGGCGATCTCCGGCTCCTGTCTCTGAAGTTCGGCGACGGTTTCGTAAGTGTAACTGATTCCGCCGCGGGCGATTTCGAGATCGGAAATTTCGAAGCGTCGATCGGAACCGATGGCGAGACGAATCATTTCCATGCGATCTTCGGCCGTGGCGTAAACTGAATTGTCGCGCAGCGGAGCCTGAGCGGTCGGAAGAAAGACCACTTTTTTCAATTTGAGCTGTTCGAGTGCATCCTGGGCAGCAATCAGGTGCCCCAGATGAATAGGATCAAAACTTCCGCCAAAAAAACCGACTCTCACGATAGATTCGGTCGTAATCTTCGGGTCTCTCGCTGTGGAGAGCAATGGAAAAGGGAGTGTCGCGGATGAGGAGCGTGTCAAAACCAGTTGAGAGGGAGGGGTATCAAGGCAGTTATGCGAGGATTTCACTCAAATACGGGCCGAGGACATCTTCCAGTTTTTGGAGTGCACGTTTTTCGCGCATGCTGACCTGTTGGTGGGAAATTCCGATGACCCGCGAGATTTCCGCGAGTGTTTGACCTTCTGGATGGCCGTTCAGGCCGAAGCGCATTTCAAGCACTTCCCGTTGTTTGTCGGTAAGATTCTGGATCAGTTCACCGACAAGCTCATGGAGATCTTTGCGCATGATCTTTGCTCGCGGAGAGACGCTATCTTCGTCGGGAAGCTGTTCGGCCAGCGAGCCGGAATCATCGTAAACATCGTTGAGAGAAACGCTCGGCTGACGGAGCCGTTCCATGAGGACCGCCATCTTTCTTTCGGCGGCCGGCTCTTTTTTTGCCGGTGGATCACCTTCTTCGCGCGGCGTATGGCGGAGTGTTTTTGAAGCGAGATTGATCGGAACATGGACCGGGAAACGTTCGCCCATGAGATAATTTCGCACTTGGCGCCCGATCCACATCTGAGCGTAAGCACCGAGAGAGGCTTTGGAGGCGTCGACTTTGTCGATCGCGTGGAGAAGCGCGAGGCAACCTTCCTGAACGCAATCGCGTCTTTTAGCTGGATCGAAGACGGTCCGATTGACGGTTATCTCGATCAAGTCCTGGTATTTGAAGAAAAGGAGTGCCTGTGCGTGTTTGTAGCGGCGATGTTCTCTCGAAAGGCGGAAAAGAAGGGCGTTTTGGAATTTTGTCCATTGGCGCCCGGTCAGATGAGCATCGAGATCGAGGCTATTGAAGAGATCGAGTCCGAAATCCGCGCAGATCTTTTTGGTGTGAGCGCTCGAAAAACGGTGTCGTGAGTGATTGATGACCCAACGGATGAGCGAGTATTTGTTCTCGATCAGCAGAGCGTTGAGAGCTGCCCTCAGACCGATACCTTTGCGCGGTCCTGGAGGCTCGAGCGTCTGGAGGCCTTTTTCGAAGAGCGGCTCCCATTCGGGAATCCGAAGAATCCAGTCGAGTCGCTTGCGGTAGGAGGCGATGATCCGGCGGGAGACGACCTCTTCAAGACTTTGTCCGGGAACGGTCTTGGACTCGGTTCCTGACGTCTTAGCTTTGTGTGAAGCAGGATGCATCTTAGGAGAAAGATTAACTGATTATCCCGATGGGTCAAGTTGTGCAACTTGGTTCGGATAGGGGGCACCATGGCGGAAAAAGCGCAAAAGCAAAGCAAAAAATCGCGTCGGCTTTGAAAAACGTGGCGGCAAAAGAGTGTGCCGAATGCGATTTTTCGGCGTGAAAAGATTGACTCTTTTGCGGGAGAAGTTGAACTCCAATCTTTTGACTCGTTTGAAATTGCCCAGGTGGCGGAATGGTAGACGCAGCGGACTTAAAATCCGCTGGCCAAATAGGCCGTAGGGGTTCGACTCCCCTCCTGGGCACCAAGCGAACGGCTTGGTTGTGCGGCCTCCCGGTTGAACTGCAAAACCCGCTTTGTCTTTTATCGGACGGAAAAAAGTGGAGTCGACTGCAGGAGAAGTTGGCGTTCTTCCGATTTGGTAAAGCGAGGTTCAGGTGCTACCGGAGTCGGGGTCGAAGTTGTGTGAGTGGGGGCTTCTTCGATAACGACAACTGTTTGTGGCGTTTGGTGCCGGGAACGTTTCTTTTGTTTTTCGTCCTGAATAACGGATCCGATCGCATACCCGGCGACACCTCCGAGGATAGCTCCTTCGGTTTTGTGTCCCGATTGGTGGCCGATGACTCCGCCTGCGATCCCGCCGATCGCCGCGCCGATGGTATTTTCTTTGTTGAAAATCCCCGCGGGTGAAAGGTGAGGAGTGAGAACGAGCGCGAGGAAAATTAATGTAAGACTGAGGAAAGTTTTCATAGTTCGGGCTATTCGATGATGTTGTCGTCGATCGGAAGCGGATGGATGACCCAGTAGCTTCCGTCTTTGTGGATATTGAAACCGGCCGCGAAGACGACGGTTTCGAGCGCCAGCAGTGGATCGGCCTTTACTTTGAGGGAAAGGAGCCGTTCCTCCTGGCTTTGGATGAAGGTATATTGCAAGCCGGTGCGTGCAAGGATGCGGGGGATTAACTCGTTCGCATCGGCGTCGGTTACGTTGATCGTGAGGGCGTCGCGTTGGGCGAGGATCCGTTCGAAGGGAGTCTTCGGCTGGTCGGCAATGGCATGGTTGTTGCTTGGAATGAGACCGAGAAGGGCGAGGGTGAGAAGCAAAACAACGTTTTTCATAATAATCGTCCTTTGTTAAAGCGAAGTAAGATGGTTTTCGGCTTCATAAAAATAGAATGGATGTGCCGCAGGTGACAACTGCAAAAAACACGATACGTTTTTATCGAAGGATAGAAATAGCAAACTACCTTGGAGGGATCGGGAGATGGGAGATTCGATGATCACGATTTTTGCATTCAAGGTTCGGGAGGAAGCTTTGATCAACAAGGCGCTTCTTCAGGGAGCCGGTTTGTCGGTAGCATTGAGGGAGGAGAATGGAAAGCTGCAGCTTCAGGTCCGGGACTCGGATGCGGAGCTTGCGCAGGATATTTTAGCCGGGGCAAATATTCCGGGATGGCGTCGGCGAACGGCTCCTTTTTCGAGTGGCCGTCGACTTCTTTCGGAGGCAAATTGCCGGATCGGCGGTTGTTTTTTCAAGGGCGGGGGCAGATTTCTTGGTGGAATTCTGTGTGTTTTTTTGCTTTTGTTTCCGTTGGGTGTGCGAATTCCACTGACCCCTTTTTCGCTTCTTTTTCTTTTTCTAATCGGCGGGTGCGGAGCGGTCGTGCGGCACTTTTTCCGGGTTCGAAGGCGGTTTTTGCCCCGAAGAAAATCGGTACAATAAAAAACCGGCTTCCTCCGAAGAGAGAGCCGGTGAAAATTTTTGTTTGTTGGAAAACTACGCCTTGGTCACCTTGCCGGCTTTGATCGCTTTGACGCTGACGAGCATCCGTTTGACTTGGCCGCTTGGGAGGCGGACCCGCACGCGCTGAAGATTGGGACGGAACTTGCGTTTGGTGACGCTGGTGATGTGCGTTCCGATCCCGCCGCTCTTTTTCGTCTGGCCTTTGCGGTTGATGATGTTCCCTTTAACCGGGCGTTTTCCTGTGATCTGACAAATTCTGGACATAGTTCGGGAAATTTTCGCTGAAACGATCAAATAAGGGCTTTTGCCCCTACAGTTGCAAGCTTATTTTGCAGTTTCTTATCTGCGTCCGTCAGCTGGCAACCGCTTCTCTCGGTTCTTTCGCCACAAAATCGCGGATTTCCGGAAAAATTTCGGGACCGACCTGCACGGAGAGCCAGACGCCATCGTCGTGGGTTTCCTGTTCGAGCACGCATCCGTTTCGGTGGAGCCGAGCAATCAGGTCGTAGCGCGAATGAGGGATGAGCAGGTGGAGCGAACGGGTTTCTTCGCCGACTGCTTCTTCGATTTTTTCAAT
>DATGSL010000071.1:0-4590 GCA_035302665.1 Opitutales bacterium
ATCCGAATCGGTCTTTGGCCATAAGGCCACTGAGTTGGTAGAATCGTAACCCGAATACGGCCGGGATATCCTCAAGCAAAGAGTTTCGAAATTGTGCGTCTGACGAGAGACGTTGGTAAAGTTCGATGCCGTTTAGCAGCTCTCCTTGAAGGGCATTCTTCAGTCTTTGTCGCTGTTCGAGGGTCAACAGTTGTTCTTCGAGAAGGGCGATCGTCTCGAAGGTCAGGTCGGTTTCCGAGAGGATTCGTTCTAACGTTATTAGGCCGATGTTTTCGATTGCAATGGTAGCAAGGAGAGGAATGAGAAGGGGTTCATCGGCGAGATGAATTGCGTTCTGGAAGAGAGCGATGAGTGCTTCTCCAGCTCTTGCTCCATCATCCGTTGTTGCGGCTAAAACGGCTTCGACGGAGAGAAGGCGGGCGGCATGCCGGTGTTTTCCAACGTGTGGCAAGCGGAGAAGAAACCCGTCTTTAAAATCGATATCGTTTCGGAGAAAGGGAAATGTGCTCGCCTCTTTCAAGAGGGGCAAGCAGCTTCGTTTTCCGAGAGAACTTCGGACATTTCAAGGAGTATTTCGGCATCGATTGGTTGCAAGTCGGATCCGTGTTGAAAAACATTCGGAAAATCGATCGGTTTGTCGGAGAGTTTTTCGAAAGCTCGGTTGTAAATTGGAAGGGCATTCTCGATCGGGTCGAGACCGTGCTGATGATAGCGTCGGTTGAGTTCCTCAGGAGTGATGGGGAAATCGCGAGCGTTTAGTTCCGCAAGTTTCTCCTGTGTGGCCGCTTCCCATTTGTAGTGGGTATAGAGCGAGAGAGCGGCGAGAAAGATCGGAATAATGGCGATTCCGAGCGAGATCAGAACGGTTTTGCGGAGGGAAAGCGGCTTGGATGAGGTCATTCGGGTGAAATTGAAAGGTACCTGACGAACACGATTAGGGAACTTTAATCGGTAGGAATCAAGCGCTGAGCCATTTCTTCTTTCTTTGAAGCATAAAAAAGCCCTTTCCCATTTTCGTGGGAAAGGGCGGTAATGGGAGAAGTTCGTGTCACCATTTTGTGATCGGTGACGGAGCTTCTCGGGAGTTTGTTAGAATTCGTAAACGGCGGAGATGGTCCAGCGGTGACCGAAGAGGCTCTGATTATCGGTCAGCTGGGTTTCGTAAGCGCCGCGAATGCCGAGGTCGGGACCGAAGGGACGGAACTCCGCGCCGATTGCGCCGGTGACCGTATCTTCGTTTTTCCCGCCGGCGATCGATGCAGCATCGACACCGGAGAATGGCATCGTGCCGGGACCTTCGTCGGTGACAAAATAGCCGTTGATTTCAACGACGGGGCTAAACCATTCGTTGACAAAATAATCGGCGTGCAGGTGTGCCGTGATCATGTCGGATGAGCCGAGATTGCCGTCGTTGTGGCTTCCGGCGATGCGGTAATTGAGGGTGGCGCCGAGGTGGAGGCGTCCAAAGCCTTTGTTCGCGGAGAGCCAGAGGCGGATTTCTTCGGTATCTTGTAGAATGTCGGAATCTCCGATCGGGAATTGGTAGCCAACACCGGCCGCCATGTGAAACTGGTTTTCCCAATCTTGAATAAATGCCCATTTCAGGCCGATGGCGTGGTCGTTCCAGCCGCCTTCGTCGTTCATCGTGTCGTTGAAGTCGAGATAGCCACCTTTGTAAACGACCAGTTGCAGCTGCGATGTGACAGCGAGCCGGAATTGCACTGCGTAGACTTGTGCATCGCCGCCGATCGTATCCGAGTAGAAGTGATGATCGACAAACCACGGGCGGATGTCCGTTGTGACAAAGGAATCCTCGTGGAAATAGGGCGCGGTGAGTGGTCGAACGGTTTTTTGCTCGGCCGGCGGTTTTGGCGAAGGATCGCCAAAAAGCGTGAACCCTTGCGCGGAAGCGCTGGAGGCGGCAATCATACCGAAGCCGATGAGAGCAATTGTTGCGAGACGATGAGATTTGTGTTTCATGATCGTTTTTGTTTTTCGTATTCGGACGAACGATTCGTTCGCTCCTCTCTGCGAAAATCAGTTTATGCGCTGGAGGCTATGGGAACCTTGATACAGGTCAAGTCATTGTGAAAAACCGAGGATCGTAGGCGGAAGGTCGAATTTTTGGGAGATAATGCGCTAGATAAATGCACAAAAAAACCCTCTCCGTTTTTGGCGGAGAGGGTGTTGAAAAGGTTCCTTTAACCTGTGAATTTCGCGCGGACTTTTTCGCGAAGTTTTTCCGCGATCGGCTCGTTGTCGAATTTTTCGAGAACTTCATCGAAGAATCCGAAAATGAGCAGTTGTTTGGCTGTTTTTTCCGGAATGCCGCGAGCGAGTAGGTAGTAGAGTTGATCTTGCTCGATCTGTCCGGTCGTCGCGCCGTGACTGCATTTCACGTCGTTTGCGCGGATTTCCAGGCCTGGGAGCGAATTGGAGTCCGCTTCTGGGCTCAGGAGGAGGTTCCGGTTGGTTTGGTATGCATCGGTTTTCTGTGCCTCTTCCTCGACGCGGATCAGACCGGAGAAAATGGTCCGGGCCTGATCGAGCAGTGCGTTTTTGTAGAGGAGATCGGATACGGTGTTTGGCGCCAGGTGGGTTTGCAGGGTTCGCTGGTCGAACTCCTGTTTATCCTGGGCAACCGTCAGGGAGAGCATTTGCGTGTGGCTTCCTTCTCCGAGAGCCTGACCGTGCATTTCCGAGCGAGAGAATTTTCCGCCGAGATTGAGATTGAGCGTGGTGACGAAGGCATCGCGGGCCGACTGGGTCGAGTTTAGCTGAAAACTCGTGGTGTTTCGTCCCCAATCCTGCGTTCCGACGTAGTTCACCCGTGCTCCCGCGCCTGCGTAGACGTCGTTGACGCCGGAGATGAAATTCCGGCCTTCGGGCAGGCGTGAGTCGAAGAAATCGACCAATGTCACTTTGCTGTTGTCTTCGGCGACGAGGAGCGTGTGCGGGAAAATCGCGGTTCCGTCGCTGGTGACCCAATGGTGGGCGACAAAAGGCAGATCAATCTCGACGCCTTTTGGGACGTAGAGGAAGAGACCGGTTGCGCAGAGGGCACCGTGGAGCGCGGAAAACTTCTCGGAACCGAGTTTCACCGGTTGGGCCATGAAGTGTTTTTTGAAAAGATCTTCATGTTCGACCAGTGCGCGGGCGAGCGGCTTCCAGATAACTCCTTTCGCGGCGAGTTCTTCGGAAACGCCTTGGAATTCAACGAGCGAATCGTCGGCAAAAACCATTTTGCCGCTCGTTTCGCTGAGTTCGTTGGAGCGCTTCAGGATTTCGGCGACGACCTCATCGGACGGCGTTTCGGGAAGTTGAAAACCGTCGAGGCTGATAGAATTGATGCTGGCAAAGCGCCACTGCTCGTTTTTTCGGGCCGGCATCGGCAGTTCCTGGAAATTGGTCCAGGCTTCGCGCTTTTTCTCGACCCACCAGGAAGGAAGGCCCTTTTGGCGTGCGAGGGAATCGTCGAATGTCTGCGATTGCTCGAGGCTGACAGTGCCAGGTTTGGTTTCTGAAATTGTTGGATTCATGTTTTCATTTCGGGATTAAACGGATCTTTGCGATCGGTTGTTTCCGCTTAGCCGACGGAGCCTTCCATTTCGAGGTCGATCAGGCGTTTCAGTTCGACGCTGTATTCCATCGGGAAATGGCGGACCAAGTCGTTGATGAAACCGTTGACGCTGAGGCTCATCGCCTGTTCTTCGGTCAATCCACGCTGCTGCATGTAGAAGATCTGTTCGGCGCTGACCTTGCTGACGCTCGCTTCGTGTTGGATCGAGTTTCCGTCGCCCCGGATGGTAATCGCCGGATAGGTATCGGTGCGCGAATCGGCGTTGATCAGAAGGGCGTCACACTCGGTGTTGTTTTTGCAATTCTTCAGGTGCTTCGGCATTGTTACGAGTCCGCGATAAGTGGCGACTCCTTTTCCGACGCTGATGCTCTTGGAAACGATGTTGCTGGTCGTATCGTCAGCGGCGTGGATCATTTTCGCGCCGGTGTCCTGATGTTGGCCATCGTTGGAAAGGGCGATACTGAGGACTTCGCCACGGGCTCTTTTACCTTGGAGGACAATGCCCGGATACTTCATCGTCAGGCGGGAACCGATGTTACAATCGATCCACTTGACCTCGGCATCCTCGTGAGCGATGGCCCGTTTGGTGACGAGGTTGTAGACGTTGGAAGACCAGTTTTGGACAGTGATGTATTGGATCTTGGCGCCTTTGAGCGCGACCAGTTCGACGACCGCGCTGTGGAGCGTGGCTGTATCGAATTTCGGCGCAGTGCAACCTTCCATGTAGGTGACTTCGGAACCTTCGTCGGCGATGATGAGCGTGCGCTCGAACTGGCCGAAGTTTTCCGCGTTGATCCGGAAATAGGCCTGGAGCGGGTGGCTCACTTTCACACCGGGTGGAACGTAAATGAAACTTCCACCGCTGAAACAAGCGCTGTTGAGTGCGGCGAATTTGTTGTCGCTGGTCGGGATAACTTTGCCGAACCATTTTCGGAAAAGCTCCGGATGCTTGATCAGGCCTTCGGTGCTTCCCATGAAGATGACGCCTTGTTTTGCAACGGTCGCCTTGA
>DATGSL010000072.1:0-4288 GCA_035302665.1 Opitutales bacterium
AAGGCACTGTCCTGTCCCAACTTTTCTTTGCCCATCGGACGGATTTAAAAATCAATCGTGTTTTTTCGAATCAAAAATCATCCAAAAACCCTTTTCAGAAAGGCTCTAGCTAACCACTATCATCTCAACCGGGACGCCGCAGACGAACCTGGTGGCGGGGATGCAGTGGTTGCAAGGGGCGTTCCCGAACCGATTTAAACGGTTTCGCAACTACCGAGGTCATGGCTTTCAAGGTCGTTACAAGGCGCTGCACGATCTGCCCGACAGTTTGTCAGGGATGTGTGGGTATGCGCAGCTTCAGGAAGAAGGGAATCTGGAAGCCCGCGCAAAGCGCTGTTGCCAGCGTTAACGGGGGTTGATTTTGGTTTCATTTCCGCGGATTGAGCATTGCCGCGGATTGAGCCAATCGGGAGATTGGCGTTCCCGGGATCGCCAGTCTCCCGACTGGCTCTTCTTGCCGCCGTAAAAACGCATTTGAAGTGGATCGCGTGCGGCACCGTCGCACCGTCGAGCAGGAGAGCGACCGCGTTGGTGAGCGGGGGCAAGGTGGTTTCGATTCTCGGATGGTGGTTGCAAATTGTATTTAAAATTCACCTACTGTTGGTTTTCGGCCGCTGCTTAACAAGTGCGCGTCGCTTTCAGGGAGGCGCAAGGGTGTGAAAGGGAAGCGGACAACTTTTCATGATGAGCGCCGTTGAAACCACACGACATTCGATCCCTCCGACAATTTTCATCATCCTGATTATGCCTCAGTGCAAGGATTTCGCTTCTGTTTTTGGCGTTTCTCTCCCTCCCTTCATCGCTCTCTTGCGGCTTTTCATGTCGCTCAACGTGTGTGAACATCAGGCGTACCGACCTTTTGCGCGGGGACGAGGGCTTGAAGCGAAGCTCGATGATTGTCGATCCGCGTATGGATATCCGTAAAACTATGGCTTCGGATTGATCTGCGTGGTCAATTTTTCCGGAGGGTTGTCAGGCGTTGGTTTTTGAGGAAAATGGGAGGGTTTGCGGGCAATCGAAGAAGTTGTCCGATTTTGAGGGAACGTTTTTTCGATGACTGAAGCCAGACGAGAGATGGAATTTACGCCGGAGATTTTGGGCGAGTGTTTGCTGGCGGATCGGCTGCGCGTGGAGAAATGGATGCAGGGTGATCTGGGGCGTTGGCCGCAGGCTGTTCGGAGATTTGGTGGTTTGTTGCGCCGATCACATGAAATCTGGCAGAAACGGAAAGACCGTTTGCCCGCGGTCGATTATCCGGTCGAACTGCCGATCACCGATCGGCGCGAGGAGATTGTTCGACTGATCCGCGAAAACCAGGTCGTGATCATCGCCGGAGAAACCGGATCGGGAAAGACGACGCAGATTCCGAAAATGTGTATCGAGGCGGGACTCGGGATTGCGGGGAAGATCGCTTGCACGCAGCCGCGTCGGGTCGCGGCATTGTCGGTTTCCCGTCGGATTGCAGAGGAACTCAAAACCCCGTGGGGAGAGGAAGTTGGATGTAAAATCCGCTTTTCCGATCAGACCGTTCCGCACACCGTGATCAAGATGATGACCGACGGGCTGCTGCTTGCGGAGACGCAGAACGATCGGGATCTGCTCGAATACGAAGCGGTGATCATCGACGAGGCGCACGAGCGGAGTTTGAACATCGATTTTTTGCTCGGATATCTGCAACTTCTGCGGAAACGTCGTCCCGATCTGAAAATCATCATCACTTCGGCGACGATTGATCCGGAAGCTTTTTCCCGGGCCTTTGGTGGCGCGCCGATCGTCGAGGTTTCCGGGAGAACTTTTCCCGTGGAGGTCGTTTATCGTCCGCTCGACGATTTCCTGGAAGAGGAAGGAGAAATAACTTCGATCGAGGCGGCGGTCGCGGCGGTGGAGGAAATCGTGCAGATGCGGGAGCCGGGCGATATTTTGGTTTTTATGCCGGGCGAACGCGATATTCGCGAAGCCCGGGAAGCGCTCGAAGGAAGGCGGCTTCCGAATTGCGAGATTTTGCCGCTTTTCGGACGATTGAGCGGCGGCGATCAACAGCGGATTTTCCAAAAACTTCCACAACGGAAAATCGTGATTGCGACGAATATCGCTGAAACCTCGCTGACGATTCCTGGAATTCGGTTTGTCATCGATACCGGCACGGCGCGGATCAGCCGGTTCAGTCCGCATACACGGACGCAACGATTGCCGGTGGAGCCGATTTCGCAAAGCAGTGCGGATCAAAGGAAAGGGCGTTGCGGACGGGTGGCGGAAGGGATTTGTATCCGGCTTTATTCGGAGGAGGATTTTGAAAACCGGCCTCGGTTTACACCGCCGGAAATTCTGCGGGCGAATCTGGCAGCGGTGATTTTGCGGATGAAGGCGTTTCGGCTTGGAGAAGTGGAGACGTTTCCTTTTATCGACCCGCCGGGAGAGCGAGCGATTCAGGCCGGTTACGTTCTGCTGCAGGATCTTGGAGCGCTCAATGAGAAGAGAAAACTGACTTCGCTTGGGCGGCAACTGGCCCGTCTGCCGGTCGATCCGACGGTCGGGCGGATGCTTTTGCAGGCGCGGCGGGAACAGGCTTTGCGGGAGGTTTTGGTAATTGCTTCGGGTCTGAGTGTTCAGGATCCGCGGGAGCGGCCGATGGAGAAACGGGAAGCCGCCGATCAGGCTCACCGGCAGTTTGTCGATCCGGAATCGGATTTTCTAACTTTGTGGAATATTTGGAACGGCTTTCACGGAAAGACGGAGCGGATGAGTCAGGGGCAGATGCGAAAATTCTGCAAAAAGCATTTTCTGTCCTACACGCGGATGCGGGAATGGCGCGATATTCATCAGCAGTTGGTCGGTGCGCTGAAGGAGCTGAGGCAATTTCGTCTGAGTGATTTAGAAGCCGGATACAATGAGATCCATCGGTCGATTTTGAGCGGGCTTTTGGCGAATGTCGCTCAGCATGAAAACGGAAATTTTTATCGGGCAACTCATAACCGAACGGTGATGATTTTTCCCGGATCGGGGCTTTTTAATAAAAAAGCGGGAGGCGGGGAGAAAGGAAAGAAGCGGTCGGGAAGAGAAAAAATCCGAATGCCGAAATGGATCATGGCGGGCGAATGGATGGAAACGAACCGGCTTTACGGGCGCACCGTTGCCCGGATCGATCCGGCCTGGATTCTCGAACTCGGGAAACATCTTTGCAAGTCGTCGGTGAAAGAGCCGCATTGGGATGCGAAGGCTGGACGGGTTTTGGGAAGGGAACGGGTGTTGCTGTATGGATTGGAAATTGTTCGTCGGCGCGTCGGTTACGATCGCTACGATCCGGACGAGGCTTGTGAGATTTTTATCCGGGAAGGATTGGCGGCCGATACGATTGAAGAAAAACTCGGATTTTTGGAACACAACCGATCGGTTCGGAGCAATGTCGAGGCATTGCAGACGCGTCTTCGTCGAAGTGCGGCATTTGTTATTGAAGAGCGGATGGTCGAGTTTTATCGGGAGCGCGTGGACGGAATTTCGTCGGTGGCGGCTTTGCGGAGGCTGATTCGCGATAAAAACGGCGACGATTTTCTGCGGGTGAAGGAGGAGGATCTGCTTCCGGAAGGAACGGGAGAGAATGAAGCGGCTTATCCGGAAACGGTTCAGATCGGGGATGAAGTGCTTTCGTTGGACTATGTTTACGAACCGGGGGCGGAGACCGATGGAGTGACTTTGAAAATTCCGATCGGACAATTCGATGCACTTCAGGCGGGAATGCTCGATTGGCTCGTCCCGGGATATTTGGAGGAGAAAATCGAAACACTTCTCCGCAATTTGCCGAAGGAAACGAGAAAGAAACTTTTTCCGATCGGTGATAAAGTTCAGGAGCTCCTTCATTATTTGCAACCGGCGAATCGTCCTTTGAATGAGATGTTGAGCGAGGAAATCGAAAGTCGGTATGGTGTTCGGATTCGACCGGGAGATTGGGCGGAGGAGGCGATTCCTGAGCATCTTCAGCCGCGAATCGAAGTTCAGGACACGGAAGGAAAAACGCTTGCTGCCGGGCGGAATTGGGAAAAAGTGGCGGGCCGATTCCGTCGTCAGGTCGAGGAGCGCACCCGGCAAGGAATCGGTGCTTCGTCGTTGCAAGGTTGGCAGAAAGCGGCTGCGGAATGGGAGCGTTACGGTTTGACCTCGTGGACCTTCGGGGATTTGCCCGAATCGATTCGCGTCGGCGATGTGGCGGGAATTCCGCTGGAGGCATTTCCGGGATTGCAGCGGGAAAAGGACGGCACCGTGAGTCTTCGGCTTTTCCGAACACGGGAAGAGG
>DATGSL010000073.1:0-2599 GCA_035302665.1 Opitutales bacterium
GGGCCGGTCCGATTTCTGGGAATTGGATCGTGGCTTCGTATGGACGTGCGGTGCTTTTGCAGCTTTTTATCGAGGATAAAAACGGTCTCCTTCAAGGCGGAGTTGTGAAGTTTCCGCTCGAATTCGAATCGGGATTGATGCGCGCGGAAATGAATCCCGCAGATGGCCAATTGTGGGTAATGGGCCTGCGCGGCTGGGGAACCGAAGCGCTGCTCGACGGCTCGTTTAAACGCCTCCGCTATACCGGCTTGCCGAACCGGATGCCGGTAGGAATCCAGGTTGAACCGGGAATTGTGCAACTCGATTTTTCGGAAAAAATTGATCCAGATTCGATCGATGTCGCCGATTTCAAAGTTGAACGCTGGCGTTATGCTTACACGAGCCGCTACGGTTCGCCGGAACTTTCGGTCGAAAATCCGGAAAAAGAAGGCCACGATCCGGTGACTGTTTCGGGTGTGCGTTTGTCGGAGGATGGACGGAGTGTTCTTGTTGAAATTCCCGATCTGAAACCGGTGATGCAGCAATCGATCGAATATCGGGTAAGATTTGCTGATGGCGGGATCGGAGAGAATACGGTTTACCACACGATTCATCGGGTTGTTGGAAATGAAGTTCCCGGCCCCGATCTCTATGGAATTGTCGATTCAGACGATGCAGAGCCGGAAGTGGTTGATGAGGATCCATTGCAGGGAGCGGCTGCGGAATTTGCGGCGGGATTGGAGGTTTTTCAGAATACTTGTGCGTCCTGTCATCAGATAGGAGGCGGCGGTGCTGCGCCGGCATTTTCCGATTCCGAATGGGCGGCCGGAAGTAAAGACGCCTTGATTCGGATCGTTCTTCAAGGAAAAACCGGCGATCGCGGCGTGATGACTCCCTTTGGCTGGCTCTCGGACGAAGATCTCGCATCGGTTTTGAGCTATATCCGCGTTCGGTGGCACGAAGAAAATCCGGTTACGGAAGAGGAGATTCGCGCCGTCCGCACGGCGACCGAAGGCCGGACGAAATTCTGGACGGACGAGGAATTGAATCAGTTTCGGGAATCAGAATAACGGCCGGTTTTATCAAATTAATTGTAAGAAACCGCCAAACCAACGTCGGGCTTAAAGAGACATTGGCTCCTTGAGCCGCTTGGCTCCGCCACAGTCCAAAACTCCCGATGTGAGATCGTTGTGATGTCTAACTGAGGGCATCCTTTTCGATACCGACGCCTGCATGGAAATCCTTCTCGGGAATCCCGAGCCGGTCGAACGATTATCTGGATCGAGTTTTTTTATTTCTTCAATCACGTGCTTCGAGATTCTGTTGTGGCTTCTGCCAATCAGGAGATTGGCGTTCTTGGGCGCGCCGTCGAAACTCTCCCTTTCGATGAAGCCGCCGCCGCTGAGCACGCCCACTGCAAATCTCCTGCACATCAAAACCCTTGCTTCAAACTCTTGTTCTTCATATAGCTTGTCTCCTAGAATGTTTCGTCCCGGTTCCCTGTACTGCTTCTTAGAAAACCTTTGAGGGGTAAATACGGGTTTATTTGGAGGCGAAACGGACTCTTCTCTCAAGCTTCCGCGGCGCAAATTGGCCCGGTTGCGTTAACCCAGTCAGCCCTTATGAAAAAACGAATACGTATCCTCGCGGCCCTTTGTGGCGCAGCTCTGTTCTCTTTCATCAACCCAATCCACGCCCAGGATGGAAATCTCCTCGGAGCGGAGCCGATCTGGCATCTTTCTCCGGGCGACCGCGACTATTTAACCTTCGCGGAGGAAGGTGTCTCAGCTGGCTATTCCGAAAAAGGTCTCGCCTATAACCCCGTCACCCATCGGCTCTATCTCGTCCACTACGATCGCAGCATCGGTATCTCATCGATGAGCATTCATATCCTCGACGCGGATACTGGCGACGATCTCGGTACTCTTTCGGTCGCCGGAATCCAAGGCGGCACTGAGCCGATTCGAAAAATAGTTGTCAGCGACGACGGAGTCATCTATGCGGGGAATTTCACCACTGATGCACCGACGAACCCGTACAAGCTGTATCGCTGGCAGGATGAAACCTCTGATCCCGAACTCGTTTGGACCGGCGATCCGAGCGGTGGTATCGCCGACGTGTATCGCGGATACGGCGGAAATCTCGCAATACGAGGAGGCGGAAACACCACTGAGATTTTGGTCGCTCCCGACTACTGGCAACAAGTCACTGAAACTCACGTCACGGCTTTGCTCACCACCTCCGACGGCGGGCAAACCTTTACCCCTCGCTTTATCGAGACGGAACCAACCACCCGCTACGGCCTCGGAACTGCGTTTGGAGAAGGCGACACCTTCTGGGCCACCCGCGCCGGACAACCGCTCCGGGAATTCGATTTCGACGGAAACCTCCTGCGAGAGTTCGGCGGCGGAGTCGTGGCGAGCCTCCTTTCCCCGATCGGTGTCGATCTCGAAAAGAACATCCTAGCCGGAGTCGTTTCCAAAAAACTATATCTTTATGATCTAGCGACTCTCGATCCGGAGAATTACACAGCGCCCATCGGGATCCGCGATTTCCCTACCCAGAACGCAAATGTAGAAGGTTCCGGTGCCATTGCCTTTAGCGAAAACCGCATTTATGC
>DATGSL010000074.1:0-4037 GCA_035302665.1 Opitutales bacterium
TGCATGTTTCGGGTAAATACAGGAGCTTCCGAGGAAAAGCAGACGTTTTACACCGTGTCGAAAAGCGGAATGAATCGTATTCGCGGCAATCGCCAGATTTTCGTAAAGAAATTCGGCAGGATAGGTGTTGTTGGCGTGAATCCCACCGACTTTGGCAGCTGCAACGATTACCAGGTCCGGTTTTTCCTCCGCTAGGAAGCGGTCAACTTCCACCTGTGAAAGGAGGTCGAGCTCGTCCCGTGTGCGGAGGAGGATTTGGTCGCAACCGGCTTTACGAAAACGGCGAACGAGAGCCGAACCGACCATGCCGCGGTGGCCCGAGATATAAATTTTCTGTTGTTTCATGGAAGATGTTTTTGGAGGTGTAGCTCAATTGTATCCTCCATTAAAAAGATCTTATCTTCCAGCGTTTTCCCGTTTTTTGCGAAGAATATTTTGAGTCAACCGGCCGCTTTCATGGCGAAATATTCCTTCATTCCGGCTTCCTCCTCAGCCAGACGCATGTCGGCTTCGACCATCAGGCGAACGAGTTCTTTGAACCGGACCTTCGGTTCCCAGTTCAACTGGCGTTTCGCTTTTGCCGGATTTCCGATCAAAAGATCGACCTCGGCCGGACGTTCGTAGCGCGGATCGTATTTTACGTACGCTCGCCAATCGAGTCCGACCTGAGCAAAGGCTTCCTCTACAAAGTCACGGACGCTGTGGGTTTCGTTCGTCGCGATTACGTAATCGTCGGGCTGATCTTGTTGAAGCATCAGCCACATCATTTCGACGTATTCCTTGGCATATCCCCAGTCGCGTTTGGCATCGAGGTTTCCGAGATAAAGGAAATCCTGAAGCCCGAGTTTGATTCTGGTTGCGGCTCGGGTGATTTTTCGGGTTACGAAGGTTTCGCCCCGGCGAGGCGACTCGTGATTGAACAAAATTCCGCTGCTTGCGTGCAAGCCATACGATTCGCGATAGTTCACCGTGAGCCAGTGAGCGTAAACCTTTGCGCATGCATAGGGCGACCGCGGCCAAAAAGGAGTTGTTTCCTGTTGCGGGATTTCTGTGACTCTTCCGAACATCTCCGATGAGGAGGCTTGGTAAAAGCGGACTTTCTTTATCAATCCAGCTTCCCGGATCGCTTCGAGAATCCGCAAAGCTCCGAGACCGTCGACATCGCCGGTGTATTCCGGCACGTCGAAGGAGACACGGACATGGCTTTGGGCGCCGAGATTGTAAACTTCATCCGGTTGCAGGTTGTAGAGCAGTTTGACCATTTGAACCGAATCGGCGAGATCGCCATAATGGAGAAAGAGCCGGACGCCGTTGACATGTTGGTCGCGGTAAAGGTGGTCGATTCGGCTGGTGTTAAAGGTCGACGCCCGGCGAATGACGCCGTGCACTTCGTAACCTTTTTCAAGAAGAAATTCGGCAAGGTAGGAGCCATCCTGCCCGGTGATTCCGGTGATAAGAGCTTTTTTCATGGAGGAAGCGGATCGGGTTGTTACAGCCGTCGATCTTAACGAAAAGGCTGGAACTCCTCCAATGAGGTGATCCCTGAGCGCGGGCAAAGGGTATCGATATCCGGTAGTGGTTGATTACCGGAGAGCAGTTTTTCCAATCATGAAATCAAATGTGTTTGGAGTCCGAAGTGTCTTTTGCGGTGTAACCCGATTCCTGCCGCGAGTGATTGACCTGATTCTTCTTCTCATAAGCTTCGAAGACATCGTCCGCCGTCATGCCGAGAGCTTGTGCCAGGGAAACCAGAAAGTGAAAAAGATCGACGACTTCGACGCGGGCGTTTTGGCGATCGAATTCTTGGTATTTCGCCCACCATTTCCATGGGACCGAGTCGACAAGCTCTGCCAGCTCCTGTTGCATCGCGCGCGAATAGTTCAGGACCCATTTGGTCTGCTCGGCCTCGCTCAAGTCGGAGGTATTGACCCCGATCCGGTCGTTGAGAGCTTTTTGTAAATCAAAAATCCGTTCGAGTTTATCCATAAGGAACTTGGCATAATTCCGCGTTGAGGCGGTGGCAAGGTTTTAGGCAACTCAAATTCGCGGAGAGGAGGGGAGGTTTTCCCATTTTATGTGATTTTGAAGTTGTCTTTCAGTGCGCATCTACTTGAATATCGCAGATTGATCAATAGCTTGATTTTTCCGCCAATGATTCTACCGAGCGCATGCGAATTCATTTGTCGCGCTCCCGGTGCCATTCGGCAGCCGGTTGAAATTGCGGAAATACCGTGACTGACAATGGAGCTAGTGCATCTTTTTTCGTGTTGAAACGGAACAGGTTGCAGAATCAAGAGGTCTCAGAACGTTCTGGGACGTGGACCTTTGTTAAATGAAATGCTCCCTGTCATCTATCCCAGCCAACGGTTCTCCATATAGAGAGGGAACCCAACCAGCAAATAGTAATGGAAGAAACAAATAACAATCATGAACAAGAGTCTGTTAAGGCGGTTTCAGGTGTTGCTCCTGCCTCCTCCTCGACTCAGGGTCAGGCGTTTAAGCGCCGTCGCCCACCCCGCAGAAATCCACCCCTCCCCAACGAAGAACCGACCGCTAAAATTGATTCGACTCCTTCAGAAGTCGATTCCACACCTCCATCCCGATCCAATCAGCCGGTCCGCGAGCAGGTAAAACCAGCAGCCGATGCGGCCGATTCCCATGAGCGCGCCACCTCCGGAACGAGTGAGCGCCCAAATCGTTCCCGCAATCGCCGCGGAAGGCGGGGAGGACGCGGACCGCAAACCGATAGAAGAAATGAAACCGGAGAGCGCCAGCCGCAAAATGATGAGCGTGTGGAGGCTCAGACCGAAGCGAAATCCGAACAATCCTCCGATACCGAGCGTCCCCAAAGAACTCGTCAGCAGGGACGTCGTCGTCGGCCACGCGGACAGCGCGGTCAAGGCGGACGCAATCAGCAAAATCGCGGCGAAAATAGAGGCGAAGGCGAGCCGTCCGGAAATCGTGACGATCGCCCGCGCGGCCAACGCGGCCAGCAAAATCGACGGAGCCGCGGCCAGCGTAATCGCGATCAGGGAGGCCAGCAGGAACGCCGGGGCGGCGCGAATCGTCAGCGGCACGAACGCGCACAGCAACGAGCGCCGGAGCCTGAGCCGAAGGGTGCACTTGAGCGCGCAGTCGGTTGGGTTAAATCGCTTTTTGGGGCCGAACCCGAGCCTGAACCGACCCAAGCGCCCGAACGCCCGAGAAGACAAGGTGAGCGTTCCGATCGCCCAAGAGGCCAGGGCGGACGTCAAAGAAACCGTCAGAATCAAGGTGGACGCCAACGAGGTCGTCAACAAGGCCAAGGCAGACGGCGCGGTGGACAGAACCGGTCTTCGGAGAATTCGTCTGCCGAGGGTGAAGGACGTCCACGTCGGAGCCGAAATCGCCAACATCAAGCCAGCGAAGCAACGCGGCAAGAACGCCCGCGGAAGTTGCCGGCCAACGGCGACGAGTGGCAGCCAGGCGATTAAGTTGTAAATTCTAATTAAATCCCCTCCCGGTCGGACTAAAGAAAGAGTTCGTGCCGGGAGGGTTTTTCTTCTACCCTCACCCCTTTTCATTCCGTGAAATCCTCTTTTACCACAACCCTTTTTGGCGAGCGTGTTGGACGTGTCCGCGATTTGCGCGGATTTACGAACAGAAGTCTGATTCCGAAAGATCACAATCCATCGGCTGCAAAAGTGGTTGAAAACGCCGGTGTCGAGGAGGTTGCTGCCCAGTCGGAGTCTTTATTCGGGGAAATTCGCCGCGCTTTTCGGTATAAAAGACGCGAAATTGCGTTCGCGTGCGAAGGTGCCGCTGCATCGATCCGGACGCCCGATTTCGAGGTGGCTTTGACGTTGACGCAACATCCGGAACTTCCTGGCAATTACACATTTCTGACGGGGATTTCGAATCTGCGCAGTATCGAGTTCGCCCGAAATGAGGTATTCGCTTCGATCTTTGAACCGTTTTGCGACACAGTTGAACTCGCTTTTCCGCAACCGGTTGATCTGGAGGATGCGATCGACCAAATCGAGGAGGTGGACGAACTC
>DATGSL010000075.1:0-6202 GCA_035302665.1 Opitutales bacterium
AAACCGGCCGTCGCTTTTCGAATACCATCTTCACGCAGCGAACGCATACCGGTTTCCCGGGCCTTGCGGCGGATCGCCCCAGTGCTGGCATTCTCATAAATCAGGCGCTCAATCTCTTCGGTAACACTGAAAATCTCGACAATGCTCATCCGCCCCCGGAAACCGGTTCCGTGACAATTCGAACAACCTTTTCCAATCATGAAAGTCGCTGCTTCCGCCTGCGATTCGGTCATGTTCAGCGCTCGCAAATGGAGCGGATCGGGCGTGTAAGGCTCCTTGCACTTGGAACAGATCCGGCGGACCAGTCGCTGGGCCATCGTCGCACGCAAGGAAGCTGCGACAAGGAACGGCTTCACTCCGATATCGACCAGACGGGTAACCGCGCTGGGCGCATCGTTCGTGTGAAGTGTACTGAAAACCATGTGTCCGGTGAGAGAAGCGTTGATCGCGATCTCCGCCGTCTCCAAGTCTCGAATCTCCCCGATCATGATGATATTCGGGGCCTGCCGAAGCATCGAACGGAGAGCCGCGGCGAAGGTCATGTTGATTTCTGCCCGCACCTGAACCTGATTGACGCCGGCAAGACGATACTCGACCGGATCCTCAACCGTAATGATCTTGCGGTCGGGGCGGTTGATGTAATTCAAACAGGCATAGAGAGTCGTCGTCTTCCCGGAACCGGTCGGTCCCGTGACGAGGAAAATTCCATCGGGAAGCGTGATGAATTTCTCCATCTCCGCCTGGTCATCGCTAAAGAAACCGAGTTCCGGCAATCCAAGGAGAAGCCCCTCTTTGTCGAGAATCCGCATCACGATACTCTCGCCATGTTCGGTCGGAAGCGAGGAAACACGAAAATCAAACTCCTTACCCGACAAAACCAGCTGGATTCGACCGTCCTGCGGAATCCGTTTTTCCGCGATACTGATGTCGGCCATGATCTTCAGGCGGGCGATGATCGCTAACTGAAGGCGTTTTGGCGGATTATCGATCTCGTGCAATACGCCGTCAATTCGGTAACGGACGCGGAAACGTTTCTCAAGCGGCTCCAAATGAATGTCCGATGCGCGTCGGCTGATCGCCTCTGTAATGATCCGATAAACGAGCTTGATAATCGGCGCATCGGCCTCGCTCATCGACTCCTGATGGGCGTCCGTCAGCTCATCGACCATCTCATCGATCGTCGCCTCGCCTTCTTCCGACATCTCCGAGAGCATATGCTCGACGCTGTCTTCCGATCCGTAAAACTTCTCGATCGCCTGATCGATCTGGTCGCGGAGAGCGATGCACGGCTCAATCGACAGCTGTAGCACATGGCTCAGGCTATCGACACCATCCATGTCGAGCGGATCGGCGATCGCGACGCGTAAAGTTCCTCCTTCCCGGCTGATTGGGAACGCATGGTAACGGACGGCGAGAGAACGCGGCATCGTTTTGACCGCTTCCGGCGTCGGCTTGATCAGACCCGGCTCAACCATCGCCATACCGAACTCGTCGGCAAGGATCTCCATGACCTGGCGATGATCGACGTGACCGGCTTCGACCAACGTCGAAACAAGGTCTTTGTGTGGTTTGGCGGGATCACTGAGAGCTTCCTGAAGCGATGCACGGGCCGCTTCAACAGTTTCAGCCGCAACAAGGCCCCGGTCGATCAGAAGGTCGATTATAAATTCGTCAGCAGAAGTCACAAGGCTGTCAATCTGGAGAGAGTTTTGATTAATGCCGGAAAATTATCCGGATGAGGAATCCAAATCATTTCGGCTAGCGGTTCATGGCAAGAAGAAACTCAGCATTCGACCTCGTTTTGCGCAGGCGCTCGACGAGCATCTCCATCGCCTCAACCATAGGAACGCCTTGGATCGCCCGGCGCAATGAGTAAATGCGATCCAATTCATCCGGATGGTAAAGGAGCTCTTCTTTTCGTGTTCCACTCTTTTCAATATTGAGAGCCGGGAAAATCCTTTTGTCAACGAGTGCGCGATCGAGGTGAAGTTCCATGTTCCCGGTTCCCTTAAATTCTTCAAATATCACTTCATCCATCCGACTTCCGGTATCGATAAGAGCCGTCGCAAGAATCGTCAAGCTGCCACCTCCTTCGATATTCCGCGCCGCGCCGAAAAATCTTTTCGGCTTTTGAAGCGCATTTGACTCGACTCCCCCGGATAAAATTTTCCCGCTGCTCGGCATCATCGTATTGTAAGCACGGGCCAATCGCGTGATCGAATCGAGCAGAATGACCACATGCTCGCCGACCTCGACCATCCGGCGCGCTTTTTCGATCACCATCTCGGCGACCTCAACGTGGTTCGATGCCGGCTCGTCAAAAGTCGAACTGACCACTTCCCCTTTTGTATGACGGCGGAAATCGGTTACCTCTTCCGGACGCTCATCGATCAAAAGGACAATCAGGTGCGCATGCGGACTATTCGTCGCAATCGAATTGGCGATTTGCTGCAGAATCACCGTTTTTCCGGTCCGCGGCGGAGCAACGATCAAGCCGCGCTGCCCAAATCCGATCGGCGTCAGCAAATCGACCGCCCGCATCGAAACATCTTTCGGTTTTTCCGGATTCGGGACCTCGAGCAAAAGGCGCTCAAGCGGATAATAAGGAACCAGATCCTCGAACGGAACAATGTCGGAAATTTCCTTCGGATCCCGCCCCATTACCTGAATAACGCGAATGGCCGCCGGGCAGCGTTCCTGATTTTCCGGCGCCCGGACCTGCACCTCGATGATATGTCCCTTTTTCAGCCCATAATGACGAATGATGCTCGCCGCGACATACGTATCCTCCGGCTCGACCCGATAGTTATGAGCGTGACGCGTGACAAAACCGTGTCCATTCGCAGTCACTTCAAGCACTCCGCGATCGACGACCGGCCTTTCCTCTTCGGCAGCCTTTTCAAGCATTTCGCCGATCAACAATTGCCGGTTCGGAGCCGATTCGAGCACAACGCCCATCGCTTCCGCACGCTCAACCAGTTCGTGGAGCGAAACTGTAAAGAGCTCGTCGTAATAAAGAATTTCCCCGCTCGTCTGCTCGACAGCTTCCCGGGCAAGCTCTTCGACATTCTGAAACTCGGAAGGATTCGGGAGATCGGCCAGCCGCTCGGCGACTGATTGCTGGGATGCTCCGCCTTGAGGGCGATCTCCACCTTGAGCACGGCCTTTTCTCTTTCTCTTCTTGCGATTTTGAGAACCGCCGCCACCACCCTGGCGCTGCTGATTATGTCCGCCTCTTCGCGAATCGTGCCGATCCCGTCTCCGGTTCGGCTCGTTCCCTTCGCTGGCCTCTTTGGATTCCTTTGCAACCGGTCGGTTCGGCTCCTCCTCCTTCACTTGGGGTGGTTCCGATTCTCGGCCCACATCCGATTCAGGCTTCGAATCAGATGAAGCCGGTTCTTCGGCAGCCGGTTTCTTTGCGGCCGCCCGCCTCGTTCTTGTTGCGGTCGGTTTCTCCTCGGCCGGTTCCTTTTCAGCAACATCAGATGAGGACTCTGCGGCCTTCTCAGCTGCTGCACCCTTTTTCGAACTTGTCGCCCGCGGTTTCCGCGTCCGGGTCACCTTCGGTTTCGCCGCCGTTTTCTCCGTGGCAGCTTTCTTAGCTGTCGGTTTTTCTTCGGCCGCTATCGACCGTGGACTCCACTCTTCCTCGCTCTGCATGATTGATTTGGAAACTTTTTTTTGCGTGTTCTTCGGATTTTCATCCTCAAAAAGAATCGGCAATTGTTCAGAAGGCATTTTTCGTTAGATAGAAATGATTAATTGGGCAGGTTCGCATTGATGTAATTCAGTTCCCGAAGCAGGTGCTCCACCTGTTCGCGCAGGAATTGCAAGGAACCGTCGTTTAAAAGAAAAAAATCTGCCCGGGCTGTTTTTTCGTGAAGAGGCATCTGACGGGAAATCCGCCTGGCTATATCAGCATCGGAAAAGCCTTTTTTCAGCAACCGGCGGCGCTGATTTTCGGCGCTCGTCCCTACACAAACGGTGAAGTTGAACGATTGTTCAAGTTTTTTCTCAAAAAGAAGTGGAATTTGCACCACCCACGGCCGGTCAGTTTCCCGTGCAACTTTTCCCCTCCAAGTGGCAGCAACAAGGGGATGAAGAAGATTTTCAAGCCACTGCAGCTCCTTCTCATCCTTAAAAACCCGTGCTCCGAGATGTTTCCGGTGAATTCCCCCGCGCTCGTCGAGCACCTCGGTTCCAAAGCGTTCCGCAATCGCGTCGATTACTTCCCGATCATGCGCCTGAAGATCGTGCACAATCGCATCGGAATCAATCGTGCCAAAGCCGAATTCTTCAAAAAAACGGGCTGCCGTTGTTTTGCCGCAACCCATGCCACCAGTTAGACCTAGAATCATTATCGAACGCAAAGGGTATCGCTCCTGGTGAAGCGTTATTTGCCGGAATTTGCCATCCTGCCATCAAACGGGAGTCGCTCCCGTTCTTTTCTTCTCGGATAAAAACATTGATTTGGCAATGTTTCTTTTCTTGTAAAAATTTGATAAAACGCCAATCTTCCCCTTCGAACTCACACTCTTAGAAACATTTCCATTTTCAAACAGAAAAAAACTCCGGAAAAACGAACCCCGGCTACCAAAATCGTCCAAAAATGATCTTACCCGCGCTCTTTCGCCGAATCGTAGTTTTTATTGCTATCCTATTCCTCGCCGCCTTTGGCCTAGCGCTGATTTATAAGCTTATCTTAGGCACACTCCCGCCGGTGGCGACCGGAATCGGTGCCGTCGCTGCCGGAATTGCAATCTCCGTTTGCGTCGCCGCGATGAACAAGGCGGACGACTACCTGACGCCCCGACATACGGTTCTTTTCTTTGTACTGACCGGCCTGGTCACTCTCCTCCTCGGCGCGGGAATGATCACTTTCCTTGTCTCCGAGGAATACCCAGTTCTATTTATTCAGGTTTTCGGACTCGGCTCCCTCGCTGTCGCAGTCGCTTACTGCATCTCCGCCTGGATGCGCTCCCGCGAAAACTACCTGCTCCCCAAACAATATCGGCCGGAACCGGATGTACTGAAACAGACGGTCGTACCCCTCCTCTGCTCAGCCGTCGCCCTGACCGTCGCCAGTGGCTCGCTGATTCTCACCGTCGAAGCGCTCGATTTTCCATTGGGAATCACCGAGTTTGTCGAAGAAACGGAGAGCGAAAAAGAAGAGGTTCCCCTCACCACGGCGGAATTGAGAGGAATGCTGCCCGAACGGGCGGAAGATGCTTTCCAACGGGCGAAGGAAGCGCTCAATGAAGGACAATACAGCGCCGCCCACAGTGCCTTCCAACGCGCCGCAGCCTTGCGGCATCCCGATGCTAATTACGAACTGGCAATGCTTTACAGCGACGAAGGCTACCTTCAAGATTTCGATAAGGTTCACGAGCACTTTGAAAAGGCGATTGCCAGCGGCCACGCGGAAGCGATCTACCAAGTCGCCAACGCGCGCCGTCATGGCCGACTCCATTACGAAAAGGATCCTCGGGAAGCCCAAAGATTGATGGAAATCGCCGCCGAGAAAAATCATGTCAAAGCACAGTCGGCGCTCGCCCATATGCTCACCAACGGCGAAGCTGGTCCCGTCGACAACGCAACCGCTCTCTACTGGTTCAAACAAGCGGCCAATAACGGCGACAAACTCGCCCAAAATGATGTCGGAATTTTTTATCTTCAAGGTAAAGGCGTCGAAGCCGATCCGGCCAAAGGAATCGAGTGGCTCGCCCGCGCCGCCGAACAAGGGGTCGCCGTGGCCGAATACAATCTTGGACAGGCCTTCTATTCCGGACAATTCGTCGAAAGGGATTACGAACAAGCGCACCTCTACTTTCAGCGCCTGGCCGATAAAAACATTCCCTACGGTTTTCAAATGGTCGGCCTTCAATACCTCCATGGCCAAGGCTCCGACAAAGACGAAAAGAGCGCCTTCAGCGCCTTCCGAGAAGGGGCCGCCCGGGGCGATACCATTTCTCAATATTACCTCGGCTACTGCTATCTCAAAGGTCTCGGAACCAGGCGGGATTCCAGCGCCGCTCTTCGCGCATTAAAAGAAGCAGCCAAAAAAGGACACCCGGAGGCCCAGCTGCTTCTTGGTGATATTTACCGCGACGGCGAAATCATTCTCGCAGATCCAATCGAAGCGGTAAAATGGTACAACCTCTCCGCAAACAACGGTTCGAGCAAAGCGACAACAGCACTGCAA
>DATGSL010000076.1:0-10715 GCA_035302665.1 Opitutales bacterium
GATCTCCTGCATCACTTTCTTTGTTTCCGCAGTGATCACGCGCGGTCCGCGGGTGATATCGCCATATTTCGCGGTTTCGGAGATCGAAAAACGCATGCCGGCGATTCCCGATTCGTACATCAGATCGACGATCAGCTTCAGCTCGTGCAAGCACTCGAAATAAGCCATTTCCGGCTGATATCCGGCTTCGACCAAAACCTCGAATCCTGCCTGAACGAGGGCCGCTGTTCCTCCGCAAAGAACCGCTTGCTCCCCAAAAAGGTCGGTTTCCGTTTCTTCCTTAAAAGTCGTCTCCAGAACGCCTGCCCGTGTGCCGCCAACACCTTTCGCCCAAGCGAGGGCAGTCTTTTTCGCACGTCCCGAAGCATCATTGTGAATCGCGATCAAAGCGGGAACGCCTTTCCCTTCCTGATATTGCGCGCGGACAATGTGCCCCGGACCCTTCGGCGCAACCATAATCACGTCGACATCTTCCGGAGCTTTGATCAGATCAAAGTGAACCGCCAGCCCGTGACTGAAGAGCAACGTCTTGTCCTTTGTCAGATGCGGTGCGACATCCTTTTCGTAAACCTCCATCTGCTTCATGTCGGGCACCCCGAGCATAATCACATCGGCTTTCTGAACAGCTTCCGCCGTGTCATAAACCTCGAATCCGAGATTCTCAGCAACAGGACGGGACTTGCTCTCCGGATACAATCCGATGATGACGTTGCAGCCGCTCTCCTTGAGATTGAGAGCGTGAGCATGACCTTGGGATCCGAAACCGATCACTGCAAGCGTCTTGCCTTGAAACTCATTCAAATCCGCATCTTTGTCTGTATATACTTTAGCTGGCATAAGATTTTTAGTTGTAATTCCTAATAGAAAAATGCCGTTAACGGCGAAGGGCTAGTCGGCCAGTCCGGGCCAGATCGAGTATCTCGAAGTTTTCAAGCAAACCGAGAAAGGCGTTAATCTTTCCGTCATCGCCGGTGATCTCGACAACAATGTTTTCCGGATTCACGTTGATAATTTTCGCCCGGAAAATATCGCAAATTTGAATCAATTCCGCACGTGAAGCCGAATCGACAGCCAGTTTGACAAGAACGAGTTCCCGATCGACCGACTGGCCTTCACGAAAATCACTCACCTCGACAACATTCACCAACTTCCGCAGCTGCTTGATGATCTGATCGAGAACTTTGTCGTCGCCGTTCACAACGACGGTGATCCGCGAAACCTCCGGATCATGGGTCGGGGCAACGTTCAACGTATCGATATTAAACCCCCGCCCGCTAAACATCCCGGCAACACGGGCCAGAACTCCGAACTGGTTTTCGACTAAAACGGAAAGTGTGTAGGTCATGGCGGAAATGGTAGACGGCGAGGGACTCGAACCCCCGACCTCCTCGGTGTAAACGAGATGCTCTAACCAACTGAGCTAGCCGTCCGCAAAAGGAGGACTAAGCAAAAAAAGTCCCCCGAAAGCAAGGATAAAGTGCTTTCATTCCTGTCGAAACCGTCCCGCCGCGCATTCTCGCAGCAAAGCTAAGCCTAAAAGCCTTTCTATACCGAATCAACTTTCGCCGAAATCAATCCCCGCTCGACCAGTGCTTCCGCAATCTGAATCGCATTGAGAGCGGCTCCCTTCCACAACTGATCGCCGACAATCCAGAAGGCCAATCCGTTCTCCAAAGCCGAATCGCGCCGGATCCGCCCGACTCCACATTTTACCTTCTCCTCATAAAAAATCGGCATCGGATACGATTGCGTTTCCGGATCGTCGATCACTTCGCTTCCGACAAATTCGGCAAGAGCCGCCGTCGCCTTTTCCAGATCGACCGGACGCTCAAACTCGGCATTGATCGACATCGAGTGAGCGCGCATCACCGGAACCCGAACACAGGTTGTCGAGGCTTTGAGATCGGGAAGACCCAAAATCTTCCGGCCTTCATAGAGCATTTTCAGCTCTTCTCTCGTATAACCACCGTCCATGAACGAATCGACCTGCGGAATTAAATTAAAAGCAATCTGATGCGGATAAACCTCTTTCGCCAGCGATTCACCCGCCACATGGGCGCGGACCTGTTTTTCAAGTTCCTCCATCCCTTCCGCTCCAGAACCGGAGACCGCTTGATAAGTCGATGCAAAAAACCGTTTCAACCCAAACGCGCGATGCAACGGATAAAGCCCCATCATCGCGATCGAAGTTGAGCAATTCGGACTCGCGACGATCCCTTTGTGCTCCGCGAGCGCATCCCCGTTGATTTCGGGAACGACAAGCGGCACATCGTCGTCGAGCCGGAAAACGGAGCTGTTATCGATAACAATCGCTCCGCGTTTCACCGCTTCCGGAGCAAGCTCTTTGGAAATCCCTCCGCTCGCACTGAAGATCACGACATCGAGACCCTCGAATGCTTCCGGTGCCGTTTCCTGAACCGTGCCGGTAAAATCCTCGTAATTGATTTCCTTCCCGGCTGAACGCGGGGATGCTAGCAAGCGAATTTCCGAAGCGGGGAAAACTCGCTTCACGAGAAGTCGAACCAATTCCTGGCCAACCGCCCCCGTCGCTCCCACGATTCCTATCTTATATTGAGTTGTCTCCATTTTTTCCGATAATCAAACGAACATTTCCCCCAACCGAAGTCAAGGCAGGCAGCTTAGCTTTCCACCTTCAAAAAACGAAGAAAAGCGGGGAGGATCAATCCCGGAAAGGATCGTACACTTCAGGTCCCGCCATCGCCACGCCGATCGGGGTCAGTCGATGTACAATTTTAATCGAAGCCTTATGCGCATCGAGAACTTCTGATAGACGTTTATAAGCATGCGGCGATTCATCAAGCCCGCCTCCGCGCAGTTCGACGCCAGCTTTTTCAAGCCACTCGCGCATCATCTTCTGCGTGACTTTTCCTTGACTGGCCTGCTCCTGCCGACCTCTTCTCCAACGCCATCTTCCGGCCGCCTCGCGCCGCGACATCACCCGCCCTGCACCATGCACCGTCGAGTAAAGCGCAAGCGGACCTTCCTTCGATTCAACTCCTTCCAAAATCACCGAATCTTCACCCATCGTGCTTCCGACAAAACCGCGCTGACCGGGAAAAGCCGGAGTGGCTCCTTTTCGAACGACCCAGAGATCGACTCCGCCATGTTTCTCCAACCACGCATAATTGTGATGGTTGTGAACTTCCTCGAGAATGTTAGCGCCAAGGATCTTTGCGACCCGCGCCGCGACCCAATCCCGTCCGGCATACGCATAGCGGCCAGCTAATTTCATGCACGCAATGTACTCCTTGCCCAGCTTGGAGTCCGCATCGAGAACAACCGGATCGACATGGATCCCATCTTTTCCGCCACCTTCCTTTATAAAATGCGTCGCTAAACGATGTCCGAGTCCGCGCGATCCAAAATGAACACCGATCCAGATCCGCTCCTGCTCATCATGAAAAATATCTACGTAATGATTTCCCGCTCCGACCGTCCCAAGCTGCTCCTCCGCCATTTTCTTATGTTTGGCAGCAATCGGAATCTCCCATTCGGGAGCATCGAAAAGTTCGTGCTCAATCGGCTCTTTGTTTACCCGACCAACTCCAAACGAAATCGAACGGAAAACATCATCCATGATCTTCGAAAGATCCTTTCGCACATCGGCCAAACGGGCATCGGTCAAAATAGCTTTGTTCCCACAAGCGATATCGAAACCGACGCCAGACGGCGATACTTTCCCGCGATAAGCGATGACTCCGCCCACCGGAACCGCATAACCGAGATGATGGTCGGCCATCAAAGCTCCTTTTTCAGCCGTCCGCATGCAATTCTTCATCTGCGCAACCGCGTTTTCCAACGGTTCTCCCCAGACCGGAATTCCATCGATGATTTGATAACCCATGACTTAACCTCTTAAAATGATTTCCCCTTTTTCGATCTCTCTGCGACCACCGCAAACGGCAATCCGTGCAACCTCCTCATTGCGACAAAAGGCGAACGATCGATCTTTGACCGACCCGAAGAATAGCCCGAGATCCAAAATCAATCAAATGACCCGAGGTCAACCAGCGGCTTTCCGCAGATCCTGCGCGACGGCTTTGGCAAAATAAGTCAAAATCATATCGGCACCAGCCCGCTTTATTCCGATCAGCGACTCATCCCGGGTTTTCTCCAAATCGAGCCATCCCAAACGAGCCGCAGCCTGAATCTGCGCATATTCGCCCGAAACCTGATACGCCGCAAGAGGCAACGACGTCTCCTCCCGCAAATCCCGGATAATATCGAGATACGGACCAGCCGGTTTCACCATCAAAACATCGGCACCCTCCTCCAGATCGAGAATCGCCTCGAATAATGCCTGTCGACGATTCGCCGGATCGAGCTGATAAGTCGTTTTATCAAGCGAAGGAGTTTCTGCAGCTTCCGCACTTCCGACCGCTTCGCGAAACGGTCCATAATAAGCGGAAGCATACTTCGCCGAATAGGCGATAATCCCGGTATTCGAAAAGCCGCCTTCCTCCAAAGCCTCCCGAATCGCTTCCACCCGTCCATCCATCATATCGGACGGTGCCACGAAATCGACGCCGGCCTCGGCATGCAAAAGCGCCATTTTAACCAAAATATCGACCGTCCGATCATTGTCGACATCAGCTCCATCAGCCGTCAAAACGCCGTCATGCCCGTGAGCCGTATACGGATCGAGCGCGATATCGGTGATCACCATCAATTCCGGCAACTCCTTCTTCAACGCCCGAACTGCTCTTAAAACCAATGTTTCCGGGTCGAGAGCGCCGCTCCCTTCCTCGTTTTTCAACGTCGGATCGAGCCGCGGGAATAGAGCGATCGCCGGAATCCCGAGTTCTTGCAATCCCTCACCTTCCCGAATCAAATCGTCGATCGAAAAACGAAAAACATCAGGCATCGACTCCACCGCTTCCGGCTCACCAGTCCCGTCTTTCACAAAAAGCGGAGCGATCAAATCGTCGGTCCGCAAATGGTTTTCCCGAACGAGCCGACGAATAGCGGAAGTGCCCCGCAAACGGCGCGGACGATGGAGAAGTTCTTGCTTAAAAGGTTCTGACATGTTCAGTTATCTGTTTCTGGAGATAGAAATTCCAATCATGGCCTTCATCTCCGCCATTTGCAATTTATTCAGCGCGAAGAGGCACAGAAAACCGTCAACCTCCGTGCCGGAACCGGTTTTTTACAACCGCCTCTCTTCCAATCCGCATGACCATCCGTCTATACGATTCTCTTAGCCGAACCGTCCGCGAACTCGTCCCTCTCGACGGCAAAACTTTCCGCTACTATTGCTGCGGACCGACCGTTTACGGTCCCGCACATATCGGCAATTTCCGCAGTTTTGTCCTTCAGGATGTCTTTCGCCGCACACTCGAAACGAGCGGCCAGAAAGTTTTCCATGTTCGAAACCTGACCGATGTCGACGACAAAACGATCGGACAGGCACGCGAGGAAGGTCGGCCGCTGAAGGAAATCACGAATCACTGGACCAAAAAATTCCACGAAGACGCCGAAGCTCTCGGACTTCTGAGACCACACGAGGAGCCCGCCGCAACCGATCACATCGCGGAACAGATCGCGCTGATCGAAAAACTTATCGAGAAAGATCACGCCTACGCCGTCGAAGATGGTTCAGTTTATTTCCGCGTCTCCTCCTTCGAGGATTATGGAAAACTTTCCCGCCTCAAAGAGCGCGAAATCCGCACGGAACAAACAAACGAGAATGACGGCGCCCCGATCGATGCCGATGAATATCAGCGCGATTCGGCCGTCGATTTCGCCTTGTGGAAAGGCCGGAAACCGGAGGATGGCGATGTCTTCTGGGAAAGCCCATGGGGCGAGGGCCGTCCAGGCTGGCATATCGAATGCAGCGCGATGAGCATGACCTATCTCGGCGAAACCTTCGACCTGCACGGCGGAGGCGTCGATCTCATCTTTCCCCACCACGAAAACGAAATTGCCCAAAGCGAAGCCGGCACCTGCAAACCTTTTGCCAAACATTGGTTTCACACCGCGCACCTGATGGTCGATGGCCAGAAAATGAGCAAAAGCCTCGGCAATCTTTTCACAGTCGACGAAGTTCGCGAACGAGGCTTCTCCCCACTCGCCCTCCGCTACCTCCTCCTGTCGGGAAACTACCGACAACCACTCAATTTCACCTGGGAATCGCTTCACAGCGCGGTCAGCGCCCTCGAAAGACTTTCCCGCTTCCACGACGCGCTCGTCTCCCGGGCCGACGATACAAAGGCAGATACAAACGCAACTTCCGATTTCGCTTCCTTCCAAAAATGCTGGGACGCTCTCGCGAACGATCTCAACACTCCGGCTGCCCTCGGCGCGCTTTTTAGCGCGATAAGGACGATACGACCGACAGAGATTTCACCATCCGAAGCAGCGACGGAACTCCAAGCCCTTAACCGGGTCCTTTACGCTTTCGGCATCGATCTTCCGGAAGAAAAAGCCACCGCCGAAATCCCTTCCGAAATCGCAGCTCTCGCCGAAAAACGCTGGAACGCAAAAACAAACCGCGATTTCGCCACAGCCGATCAGATCCGCGACGAACTCAAAGCCGCCGGCTGGAACGTCCTCGACAGCAAGAATGGATACGAACTCGAAAAAATCTGAAATGCCCAAATCCAGCCGTTTTCAGATCTAAAATTTAAAACCTAAAATCTAAAATCTCCCGCATGTCTCCGCTCGAAGAACTTCGCCACTCAGCTTCACACGTCCTCGCAACCGCCGTGTTGCGCCTCTTTCCCGACGCCAAACTCGATATCGGACCGCCCACCTCGACCGGATTTTATTACGATTTCGACCTCGAACACCGCTTCACCCAAGAGGATCTGGAAGCGATCGAAGCCGAAATGGCGAAAATCGTAAAAGAAAACCAAGCTTTTAAACGCAAAGAGGTCACGCGCGAGGAAGCGGAAGCATTTTTTAAAGAACAAAATCAGCCGTACAAACTGAGCCGTCTCGAGGATATTCCCGCCGACGAACCGGTCAGTTTTTACCAAAACGGCGAGTTCATCGACCTTTGCGCCGGAACGCACGTCCGCTACACAAAGCAGATCAAAGCCTTCAAACTCCTCAGCATCGCCGGCGCCTACCACCGCGGAGACGAGAAAAACAAACAACTTCAACGCATCTACGGAACGGCCTTCCCTACGAAAGCGGAACTCGAGGAATATCTCGAACGCCTCGAAGAAGCCAAACAACGCGATCACCGAAAACTCGGACGCGAGATGCGCCTTTTCCATATCGATGATTCGATCGGTTCAGGAATGATCCTCTGGACACCGCGCGGATCGATCGTGCGGCGCGAACTCCAAAAATTCATCTCCGCCGAACTCTTCCAACAAGGCTATTCGGAAGTTTTCACTCCGCACATCGGAAAACTCGAACTTTTCCGCACATCCGGTCACTTCCCTTATTATCAGGACTCGCAGTTTCCTCCGGTCATCGATCACGACTTTCTGGAAAAGCTCGCCGACGAAAAGTGCACCTGCGCTGATCTTTCCAACCGGATCGAAAAGGGCGACATCGAAGGCTACTTGCTCAAGCCAATGAATTGCCCCTTTCACATCAAGATCTTCGACTCGGCGCCCCGTTCCTACCGCGATCTCCCCATTCGCCTGGCCGAGTTCGGAACCGTTTATCGCTGGGAACAATCAGGCGAGCTGAGCGGCATGACCCGCGTCCGCGCATTTACCCAAGACGACGCACATATTTTCTGCACCGAAGAACAGGTCGCCGACGAGGTCAAAGGCTGCCTCAGCCTCGTTAAAATTGTCCTAAACACGCTCGGAATGGACGATTACCGGGTGCGGATCGGACTGCGCGATCCCGATTCGAGCAAATACACCGGCGATTCGGAAAACTGGAATAAAGCCGAGAACGCCTGCCGGGAAGCTGCAAAAACACTCGGAGTTCCCTTCTCCGAGGAAGCCGGAGAAGCCGCTTTTTACGGACCGAAAATCGATTTCGTCGTCAAAGATGTCATCGGACGCGAATGGCAACTCGGCACCGTACAGGTCGATTACAATTTACCTGAACGCTTCGACCTTTCCTTCATCGGATCCGACAATCAACCGCACCGCCCGGTCATGATTCACCGCGCTCCTTTCGGGTCAATGGAGCGTTTTTGCGGACTTCTCATCGAACATTTTGCCGGAGATTTCCCGACCTGGCTCGCACCGGAACAGGTGCGCATCCTGCCGATCAGCGACAAGCTCGCCGATTACGCAGATCGCCTCCATGCGGAACTTCACAAGCGCGGAATCCGCTCGAGCATCGATAGTCATTCCGATAAACTCGGCGCAAAAATCCGCCGCGGACAGCTCGACAAAATCCCTCACCTTCTCGTTGTCGGCGCAAAGGAAGCCGAAACCGAAAGCGTGTCGCTCCGCAGCCGCGAAAAAGGCAATGAAGGAGCGGTCAAATTCAAAGACTTCCTTAACCGAATCGAAGCAGAGATCGAAGAACGGAAACTGACAACCCGTCGCGAAAACAACGAACAATAAAGAATAAACGGTGGCTTGAACAAAGATGGGGACCAACAGCTGAACTTAACAGCTCGATCCCTGTCTCATTGGGAGATCTCACTCCTGTCCTAAAATGAAAGCCACCTTCGTCTCCGCAATCCTCGTTCTGATCCTGGCGACCGCAGGCTTCCTCGGCTACCGCCAGCTTGAACAACAGCGCCAAGCTGAAATTCGAGCAGCCCTCGAAGAAGATCTGGTTCGACTCGAAGAACAACGGCAAGACGAACTCCGCCTGCAACAGAAGCGCGAAGCCGAAGCTCTCCGTTTGGCAAACGAACAGGCCGCACGGCAGAAGGAGGAAAACGACCGTCGCCTCGCTGCCGAAAAAGCCCGTCTAGCCGAAGAGGAACTCGCCCGCGAAAAAGCCGAACAGGCCGCTGCGGAAGCGGAGGCTCGTCAAAAGGAAATCGAACTGCGAAAAGCTGAACTCGAAGCAGAACTGATCGCCCAACAGGAACGGCTCGCCGAAATACACGCTCGCCAGCAATCGGAACTCGAAGCGAAACTTCAGGAGGCGCTCGCCCGACTTCAGGAAGAATCCGACGCCCGGACGCGCGCCGAACGCGAGGCAGAAGAACGCCGGGCACGCCTGGCCCACGCGCTCGAACAACAACGCCTCCACGAAAAACAACAAGCTGAATCGACCGAACTCGAAGAAACCTTCCGCCGAACCTTCGGCACATCAACCGGTCCTTACTCCTATCAACGCCGAAACCACCAGCGCTTCTAAGAGCGCGGTCGATCTCGCCCAGACTACTGCTACGAATATCCCTTCTCCGATAAAAGGAGACACTCAACCACACCCCGTTTCTTGACAACTCAGGTTGAAACAGATTATAATAAGCATCAGTTCCGCATGACTCGCTATCTTGTCGGTGGCGAACTTAGCTTTTACAGAACGGAAATGTTTTACCCGATCGCTTGCCGCTCGATTTCTCAACTTTAAATCGTTCGGTTTTACTCCGAAGCATCCATCGGGGAACTCCTTAATACAAATTTCCTGCGTTTAATATAACGTCAAACTGCTGCCTTATCTCAAAAAATTATAAGGAGAGAAAGAATTTTATTCGGCGCATTCATTGCGTAAAACAAACACGATCCAACCGTTGAATCGATTTATTATGAACCAATCAAAACCTATCTTTATATCATCCGACGACCACAGCCGCCTCGTCAAAATCATCAATGATTTTGCCAGAAGCTCCAAAAAGCTTCCGGAACCGCTCCGCCATCTCCATCGGGAATTGCAGCGGGCAGCGATTCTCGACCGTGATATTCTTCCAGCCGGAACGGTTTCCCTTCACTCCCGCGTACAACTTCGCGATCTGGAAACCGACGAGACTGAAGAGTGGACTTTGACCCTCCCCGAATTTGCAAACTTCGATGAGCGAAAACTTTCCGTTTTGGCACCTATCGGAACAGCAATTCTCGGCTATTCTATCGGCGACGAAATCGAATGGGATACTCCGGGCGGCACCCGATACCTGAGAGTCGAAAAGGTCGAACATCGTGCCCCGACTCAACCGGAAAAACCAAGATCGCTCTACGGCTAACATCTCCGATCGGTTAAAAGACGCCCTTCACTGCGGAGCCCAATCCCCCCAGTAATTTGATGGCTGAAGGTCTGCATTTCGCTCGTTGTAACGCTCGCCTCATTTGTTCGCATTTCTTCTGATTTTTGCGATAATTTCTCAAAGATGTCGGAAATTAGCCTTCATATTTATCGCTACGGCGAAAGCTGCGATCTTCCCGGATTGTCGATCGGAGTCGCCCGTCAAGCGCCCCGGGGAGTTCGAAAAGAGGAACGGGCTTCCCGCGGCTACTTCGATGTCTGGCTTCCGCTGCTGGGACCGAGCCGCGAACTTTTAGCGGAAAATCGGGCGGGCAAGCTTTCCTTTGCCGAGTTTTCCAAGCGCTATCGGGCCGAAATGAAAAAACCCGAACCGCGCCAAATCATTACTCTCCTCGCAGTTCTTGCATCGGAGCGCCGGATCAATCTCGGCTGTTTTTGCAAAGATCCGGCAACCTGCCACCGAACTTTGCTTCGGGATCTGGTCCTAGCAGAAGCAACTAAAATAGCGGCCTCAAAGCCAACAGAGGTTTCGAGTTCTCCCTGTTATCTAGCAGATTTTTGGGAAGAATCGTAAATCCGCAGCTTTTTATAATCTCCAACCGAAATTCATCGATTCT
>DATGSL010000077.1:0-4411 GCA_035302665.1 Opitutales bacterium
AGAATAGAACGAGATATTTTGCTCATTTTATCAAAATGCCGAATTTTGCGGCATGTATGGGTTGTAGGAGAGGGCGGATTCGATGTGGAACGGAAAATTCCGCAGGACGCCCGATCATCCTTTCATTTTGAGTATCCACAGCTTCTACCCGGCAGGATCGGTGGTGGCAACAGGTAATCTTATTTGCCGACGGGAGGAGGTTTCCGGTTGAAAGGGGACGACTTAGCCTTTCGGTTGATCGGAGCGGGATCGTTTTTGTTGCCGTCGATTAGATTTTTTAAGGATGAGAGCAGTTATTCAAAGAGTCTCCTCAGCTTCTGTTGAAGTGGAGGGAAAGTTAAAAGGTGAAATTGGGCGCGGGTTAGTGGTCTTGGCCGGTTTCAGTTCCGATGATACGGAAAATGATTTGCAATGGGTCGCGCGGAAAATTTCGCAATTGCGGATTTTTAATGATGAAGATGGCCGAATGAACGCCTCGCTGCTCGATATCGGCGGCGATATTTTGTTGATCAGCCAGTTCACTTTGCTGGCAAATGTTCGAAAAGGAACGCGCCCGTCGTTCAACAAGGCGGCGCCGCCTGAAATCGCCCGGCCTCTTTACGAGAAAATGATTCAGATCGTCGAAGCTGAACTCGGAAAACCGGTGGCGACCGGAGAATTCGGCGCGAAAATGAAGGTCCGTTTGGTCAATGAAGGTCCGGTGACGATCGTGATCGATTCAAAAAACGATCGTTCGGGTTAACCGCAAGCGAATGCCTTTTTAGTTTTTGCCGCGCGGATCGAGTGCATCGCGAAGTCCGTCACCGAGGAAATTGAGGCAAAAAAGGGTCATAGCAAAGGTGAGACTTGGGAAAATCAGCAGCCACGGATATTGCTCCATATTTTCCGCTCCTTCTTTGATCAGAATTCCCCACGAACTCATCGGTGGCTGAACGCCGAGTCCGAGAAAACTCAGAAATGCCTCCAGAAGCATCACATTGGGAACGGTCAAGGTTGTATAAACGATAATCGGTCCGATCGCGTTCGGAATCAGATGCTTGCGTAGGATTCGCCAGCGGGGGATTCCGAGAGTTTGCGCCGCTTCGATGAAAGTCAGGTTTTTTAACGAGAGGACTTGTCCGCGAACGATCCGGGCCATCGTCAGCCACTCGATTGCACCGATTGCGAGGAAGAGGAGGATCAGGCTGCGGCCGAAAAAGACGGTCAGCAAAATCACAAAGACTGTAAATGGCAGCGAGTAAAGGATATCGACGATCCGCATCATAATCGAGTCGAGATGCCCGCCGCGGTATCCGGAAATTGCGCCGTAGAAAACGCCGATGAGCAGGGAAACGACGGTTGCGCAGAGGCCGACCATTAGAGAAATCCGTCCTCCGTAAAGAACGCGGCTCAAGAGGTCGCGTCCGAGGACATCGGTTCCAAACCAGTGAGTTCGGCTCGGGGACGACGGACCGAGTTCGAGGTTTTGCGCAAAATAATCGTGCGGGGCGATCCACGGAGCGAGAATCGCGAGCAATGCAAAGATGGAAAGGAGCACGCACGAGCCGAGCGCCATTTTATTTTTCTTCAGCCGCCGCCACGATTCCTGCCATGGAGAGCGAGCCGCTGAAGTTTGCATCGGAAAAGGCTGGATTCCGTCTGGAGCTTTCGGCGGAGTCGCGACGTCATTCATAACGCACCTTCGGGTTGAGAATGATTTGGAGGAGATCGACCAAAAGATTCAGAAGGACGATCAGCGATGCATAAAAAAGGACCGAGCCGACGATCAGGCCGTAATCGCGGTTGAACGCCGATTGCACGAAAAACCGTCCGAGACCGGGAATATTAAAAACGGTTTCGACGACGAACGAGCCGCTGACGAGTCCAGCAGCTGCTGGTCCGAGAAAAGAGACGACCGGAAGAATGCCGACCCGCAGCGCATGTTTTAAAACGACGATCGATTCTTTTAATCCTTTGGCGCGGGCTGTTCGGACAAAGTCTTGTGCCAAAATTTCGATCATATTTCCGCGGGCGAGACGGGCGACATAGGCTGCGTAGAAGGCGCCGAGCGTGATTGCCGGAAGAATACGGTCGGACGGCAAAAGCCAGCCGGAGGCATTGAACCAGCCGAGCCAGATCGCAAATACGAGAACGAGAATCGGACCGAGGACGAACGTTGGAAAACAGATTCCGACCATCGCGAGCGACATCGGGACGTAGTCGAGTTTCGTGTTCGGTCGAAGTGAAGCGAGGATTCCGGCGACCAATCCGAAAAAGAGAGCGATCAGGAGAGCGTAAAAACCGAGTTCGACAGAAATCGGAAACGCGTTGGCGATCAGCTCGTTAACCGTTCGCCCCTGATATTGGAAGGAAGGGCCGAGGTCGCCTTTGGCCAAGTTTTTGAGAAAAGCGAAATATTGTTCGATCAGCGGTTTATCGAGTCCGTAGTGGGCTTCGAGGTTGGCGAGGACTTCCGGGGAAACGTTTCGATCGTCGCTGAAAGGACCGCCGGGAGCCAGGCGCACCAGGAAAAAGGTGATGGTTGCGATCACAAAAAGGACCGGAACAATCTCAAGCAGGCGGCGGGCGATCAAAACGAACATGGGAAAAACAATAACGCCCGAGGCGGGGCGAAAATTTTTATAGAATGAAAGGGGAAAATAGAACGAGTCATCCCGGCATTGGCAATGCCGCAGTTCGGCTGAGGATTCTCGACAAAGATTGAAAAATCGCAACTGACAAAATGAAAACGAGTATCGAGAATGCGGGCATGACTACTCTTGAGAAAAAGATCGGCCAGATGTTGTTGCTCGGTTTTCGCGGTCTAAAGCTGGCCGAAAACGATCCGATTATCGCTGATATTCGCGATCGGCATATCGGCGGGGTTATCCTTTTTGATTACGACATGACGCTAAAAAAACCGGTTCGCAACGTTGAATCGGTCGATCAGGTTCGGGAGCTGAATCGGTTTGTTCAAAATTTTGCGGAGACTCCTCTCTTCGTTTCGGTCGATCAGGAGGGCGGACAGGTCGCGCGGCTGAAGGAGGAACATGGGTTTCCGGCAAGTCTCTCCGCTTGGGTTTTGGGTGAAAAGGACGATCTTGGCGAAACGCGTCGGGAGGCTGAGCAGACTGCGGAAATTTTGCGCGACGCCGGTTTCAATCTCAATTTCGCACCCGATGTCGATCTCAGGATCAATCCCGACAATCCGATCATCGCTGGAAAGGAGCGGAGTTACGGAGCCGATCCGGAACGAGTGGTCCGGCATGCGCGGGAAGTGATGAAGGCGCATCAGGAGCGGAAAATCGCCTGCACGATCAAGCATTTCCCGGGACACGGGAGCTCGTTGACCGATACCCATCTCGGTTTCACTGATGTGACTGAGACATGGAAAGAGATCGAGCTGGAGCCATTTAAAAAGCTGATTGAAAGCGGCGATTGTTGGTCGGTGATGACCGCTCATATTTTCAATTCGAATTTCGATCCGGAATTTCCCGCAACGATGTCGAAAAACGTGATTGGCGGAATGCTGCGCGATCAGCTCAAGTTTGAGGGTGTTGTCTTTTCCGACGATATGGAAATGGGTGCGATTTCCGATCGCTACGGAATGGAGGAGGCGTTGTTGAGGGGAATCGAGGCAGGAGTCGATGTTTTCACTTATGCAAACAACGTCATTTACCAACCTGAAATCGGCGAGCGGGCGATTTCTGTAATCACCGATTTTGTAAAAACCGGAAAAGTCAGTGAAGAGCGGATCGATCAATCGTATCGACGGATCCGCGCGCTCAAGCAGAAGATGGGGTTGATCTGAGCGGAAAGAGGTTCGCGGCCGGAAATAAATGAGTGAAACCGCGCATTCTGCCGATTTTTTTGCCCTTTGCTTTTTTCTTCGCGGCGCTTTTCGTTCGCAACCTCCCGCAAAACCGTGCTTTCTAGTAAGGGAATATCCTGGTTGTTATGAAAATATCGTGGTTTCGCCTTTCGGCTTTCGTGGTTTTTGGCCTTATCCTTGCCGTTTCCAGCGGATGCCAAACGGTTTCTGCACCCGACCAATCGGTGCAGCGGGCGGAATTCGTGAACTTGCTCAATGCTGTCGTCCGAATCGACGTCCGGGAACGAACCTTTGAAAATGGACGCGAACAGATCATTTCGGGAGTCGGCTCAGGCGTGATTTTGTCAGAAGAAGGTTACATCCTGACCAACGCGCATGTCGTCAGCTCAAAAGCGATCGATATTTCGGTGACTCTTTCGAGTCTGGAGCGGGTCAATGCGCGCTTTGTCGGCTGGGATCATTGGACCGATCTTGCGCTGATTCAGCTCGATTTGAAGGAGATCGAAGAGCGCGGACTCACTTTTACCGCGGCGAAATTTGGCGATTCGGAGAAACTTTATCCGGGCCAAACTGTTTTTGCGGTCGGCACGCCGAATGGTC